>JBDRFQ010000297.1:0-4892 GCA_043818685.1 Candidatus Eiseniibacteriota bacterium | reverse complement strand
GGTGAACGACTCGAAGCACTTCTCGTACGCCGTCCGAACGCGCCTCCCGAGCCACCGCGCCCCCTCCGCGGGGGCTAGGAGGCGCGCGAACCCGAAGGGGGACTCGCACGGGTTCCGGCGGTAAAGGAACCAGCGCCCGTGCTCCTCCGGCCAGCGCCCGCTGAGGAGCGAGGGGAGCGCGGCCGAGCTGAAGCCGAGAACGGTGCGGAGCGGCTTCCGGTGCTCGAGCTCCGGCAGGAACGGATGGGCGCCGAGCACGTCCCACCCGAACGCGTCGATGAGCACCGCGATCGTGACGCGCTTCATGGCGCCTCCACCGGAAGAGGGGGCCGGCTCGACCCCATCACCTCCCGGTTCCAGAACCCGCACACGCTCTCGCGAAGCGCGAGCCAGCGGCACGGGAATCCCTCGGCCCCGCGCGGCCGCGCCGGCGCGATCCGGAACGCCTCGGCGAGCCGCTCCCGGTCGCTCGCCGTCTCTTCCTCTCCGACCAGAGGACCGGACGCCCCGAGGAGAAGAACCGCCGCTTCGTAGTTCGCCCCGAGCGGCGTCGCCGGAAGGCTCCGGGCGAGCGCCCGCGCGAAGGGACCGAGCCCCCGCGGGCCCTCCCTTCCGAGAAACCGCGCCCAGGCGCCGATCCTCCTCCTCACGCTCTCCGCCGCGCGGGTCGCTTCCCCCCTCTCCGCACCGGGCCGCGCGCCGAAGACCCGCGCCCTCTCCCATTCCCAGACCGCCCCGACGTACCTTCGCTTCCGCGCCTGCACCTCTCGGAACGCTCCCTCTCCCCCGTATCTCCTCCGCGCTTCCTCGATATCCGGTCTCTCCTTCTGGAGGGACCAGAACGTGTGATCCAACGCGAGCCCGGGCGCGCGCTCCTCGATCCCTTCATGGATCAATCGATCGGGAAGAGCGTCCCTCCTCTCTCGGAGCGTCGGCCGGAACGATCCGGCGGCGACGAGAACGCTCGTCCCGATGTCCCGGACGGTCTTTCCGAAGCGGTACCAGAAGTCCCTCTCCGCCGCGCCGCGCGGGGCCCGGGTGCGGAACTCCGCGAGCTCTTCCACCGTGCGGTTCAGGAGAAGGAGGAATCCGTCCCGCGGCGGGATCTCCTCGAAACGGGGGCGGCGGGCGAGGCGGAGCGTCTCCGGGTCCCCCGCGAGGGTCCTGCCGAAGCGGACCAGGAGGCAGTTCGCTACCGAGGGCTGAAGCCGGGCCAGTCGGTCCGGGGAGGTTACCCCCAGATCGACGACGAGCCCGGAAGCCCCGAGGGCAGAGAGCAGCCGCTCCCGGAAGCCGATCATCCGAGCGCCCAGCTCCCCGACGTTCTTTTCCGCCGTGACGAGATACAGATCAATGTCGCTTCCCGGTTGCAGGCCTCCTTTCTCGAGCGGGTACGCGCAACCCTCTCCCATCGCGAGGCTTCCGCTCAGGATGAGAGAGAGGAGGCCGCCCCCCTCCGTCTCCCTCCGAACCTCCTCGGCGACGCGCCGGAGGAGGCGCCGGTAGAAGAGGTCCGTCTCCCGGTCCGGAGAAGTCGTGAACCGGAACGGATCGTCCCGATCTGCTCTCGCGCTCGAATCCACGGGCTCCCGGCCGCCTTCCCTAGAGATACCGGTAGAGGAACTCCGGAATCACGTAGCGCCTTCGGTTCAGGACGACACCGAGGATGTTCCCCCCCGCCTCCTCGATCGCGGCCTTGGCCCTCATCACGATCTCTCTCTTCGTGCGGTCGGACTCGACGACGAGAGCCACGCCGTCGGCGACCGAGGCGAGGATCGATGTCTCGGCGTACGAGATGACCGGGGGCGCGTCGATCAGAACCAAGGCGAACCGCTCCTTCGCCTCGGCGAGAAGGCGGCTCATCCGCGTGATCGTGATGAGCGCCCCGGGCGAGGTCGTCGTGACTCCGGTCGGCAAGAGGTAGAGGTTCTCCTCTCCGATGTGGACCGCGGCGGAAGCGAGGTCCGCGGTCCCGAGAAGGACGTCGGCCAGGCCCCGTTCGTTTGGGACTTCGAAGATCTCGTGGAGGCGCGGCGACCGGAAGTTCGCGTCGACGAGGAGGGTCGCCTTCTCCTTCGTCGGGCCGAGCGACGCCGCGTACTCGGCGATCACCGTCGAGGTCCCCTCCCCCTCGACCGAGGAGACGAAGAGGACCGCCTTCCCCGTCAAGCCGCCCAGGGTCTTGCCGAGCGCGCTGTGCAGCGACTCGTACCGGTCCCAAACCTCCCGGAGCCGCGCGCTGAGGCGCCCGCGCGTGTCCTGCCTGATAGGGACGTCGTCCTCAGGGCGGCGCCTCTCATCGGGCCCCTTCCCCGCTTTGTGCAGCGCCTCGTAGATCTTGCTCATGCCGTTCTCTCTATGCCTTGCCGCCCAGTCTCTTCCGCTTCGGGATCGAGGTGAGAACGGGAAGGTCCGTGTGGCGCTCCACGTCCTCGCGGCTCTTCAACGAGTGATCCATCGTCTCGACGAAGAACGCGAGGCTGATCCCCACGAGGAGGCTGAACGCGGGAACGAGGGCGAGACGCACCGGGTCCCTCGGGTTCGTCGCCACGGGGGATCCCGCCTCGGAGAGGAGCGTCAGCGTGTAGTCCCGGGAGCTGACCGTCGCGACATCGATCGAGATCTGGTTCTCGAGGAGCTTGGCGTACCCGACGCGCGCGACGCTGATCTGTTCGTCGAGCGCCTCGAGCTCCCGCTCCGCCGCGGGGAACGCCTCGAGCTGCAGCTGGAGATCGGCGAGTTCGGCGCGGAGACGCCCCGCCTCGGCCCGGAGCGAGTTTAGCGAGTGCTCCTTCATGATGATGATCTGCTCGGTCTCGGTCCGCACCCGCTCCTTGAGCTCCGCGATCCGCTCGTCGATCGAGATGACCGCGGGGTGGAGGTCGGTGAAGCGCGTGAGCAGCTCGATGCGCTGCTGTTCGAGGCTGACGAGATCCGCCCGAAGATCGGTGAGGATGCGGAGCGTCCCCGCCTGATCCTGGAGATGTCCGATCTCGAACGGGCTCTCCAGCCCCTCCTCGTAGAAGAGCCTCCGCATCTCGTCGGTCTCGGCCTTGCGCCCCTCGAGCTTTCCCTCGGTCTCGACGAGGAGGTCGCGCGTGCTGGCGATCGCCCGGATGATGTAGTCCTGCTGGGTGAAGATGCGGACCATCGAGCCTTCTTCCTGGGCCAGCTGCTTTCGATCCCGGAGGTCGGAGAGGTGCTTCTCGGCCTCCGCGACCTTCCGCTCGAAGAACTCGCGCGCGTCGGGGAGGGCGAAAAGCTGGTCGTGCACCTCGACGTATCCCTGGGCGATGGCGTTCGCAACAGGACGGACCTCGTTCCAGTCGAGGGACATGTAGTTGAGGCCGATCACGTTCGATTCGCCGAGGAGGACGGACCGGACGTTTGCCCCCTTGATCTCGATCGTCTCCACCCCCTCCTCGATGGCGCGCTGGTTCAGGATCCTCTGCGCCCGGTCGATGACCGGCTGGCTCTCCGCGATCTGCAGCTCAGAGTTCACCGTCTCGTCCCAGGTGAGAAGCGAGATGTTCCGGTCGAGCGCGCTGTTCCGCATTCCCCGGTTCAGGAGGACCTTCGCCGTGGCCCGGTACTCGGTCGGGATCCGGCTCGCGTTCCAGACGACGAACACCGTCGTCGAGATGAACAGGATCAGGATGATCCACTTCCTCCGGAAGAGGACCTTGAAGACGTCGCGTCCGGTGAGCTGCGGAGCGGAGCGCTCCTCGGCCGCGTCGACGGACGGTCGTGTTGGGGTGCTGGGCGTCAAGTAAGGACTCCTCCTCCTACCTATAGCCGGACAGGATCGCGGCTCTCCATGCCGCGTCGATCGGCGGGAGTATGATCCCGAAGAAGCGGGCCGTGAAGTTCCGCACGGAGGCGACGCGGCCCGTCGGGACGTAGACGATGTCCATGTGCGCGAGGAACGGGTCCGCCGCGGGCGCCTCGCTCAGGATTCCCTTCACGTTCACCTTGAAGGCGAAGGCGCTCCGGTCCTCACGCATCCGAATCACCATCACCTCCTCCATCCTGGCGTTGTCGGTCCAGCTCCCCGCCTGCGCGATCGCCTGGCTGAGGGTGATCGGGCGGGCGAGAGCGAACTCGCCGGGCCGGTTCACCTCTCCCATGACGAACACCCGCTCGTTCTCGAAGTCGCGGATCACGACGTTGACCATCGGGTCGCGCAGGTAGACCGCGTACATCTCCTCCAAGGTCCGCGCCAGCTCCCGCGGGGTGAGCCCCGCGACGGGGAGATCGCCGAGCATGTCGAACGAGACCATGCCGTCCGGGCGGACGGTGAACTCCGAGTTCATCATCGGCTGGTTCACGAATCGGATGCCGAACTTGTCGCGTGCGACGATCCGGTACTCGATCGACTCGGGCCGGAGGTCGACCTCCTCCTCCGACTCGATGAAGAGCCGCATCTCCGCCTCGAGCATCTCGCGCCGGAGAGCGGCCTCCTCCTCGCGGATCCGCTCGATCTCCTCGTCCGTGGGCAGCCGCTCGGGCGCCTCCGGCTTGGGGAGGCGCGCGAAGTCCCCCTCGAAGCCGGGCCGGGATCCGCATCCCGCGACTCCGGCGACGAGGAGAGCCAGCCCCGCGGCGCCGAACAGAACGCGCTTTCTCACGAAGCCTCCTTCAGAGAGACCACGATGATCAGCGTCTTCCACAGGATCTCGAGGTCCATGCGAAGGGAGCGCTTCCTCACGTACTCGATGTCCGACTCGATCCAGTCGTGGAACTGCGTGGAGCGGCGGTTCGTCGCCTGCCAGAGGCAGGTGATCCCCGGCGTGACCGAGAGGCGTTCGTGGTCGCTTTCCCGGTATCGGGCGACCTCTTCCGGCAGATGGGGACGCGGCCCGACAAGGCTCATCTCCCCCTTCAGCACGTTC
>JBDRFQ010000296.1:0-2010 GCA_043818685.1 Candidatus Eiseniibacteriota bacterium | reverse complement strand
GAAGACACGGACATGGGGAGAGCGGCGGAGGGCCCGTGCCGTCTCGAGGACCTGACCCTCCGACTCGGCGCTGCAGGGGCCGGCGATCACCCAGGGCTTCTTCTCCGGCACGAGCCACTCGCCGACGTCGGCGATCCTCTCGTTCAGTTCGCTCATCAAGTTTCTCCCGGCCCGCCGGTCGCTCCCCTCCGGCCGCCCCGGAGGAGATCAATCCACTCGAGCGCGCCGCCGATCAGTCCCTCGACGAGAACGAAGGCGGCGAAGAAGAGAAGGGAATAGGCGATGGTCTTCTCCTCGGGCACGCCGTAGGAGAGCAAGAGCCCGGCAAGGCTCGCCTCGCGGACGCCGAGGCCGGCGAGGGTGAAGGGCGCCATGGCGCAGACGAGGATCACGCCGCGTATCCAGGCGAAGGCGACGGCGTCCATCTCGATGCCGACGGCCCGACAGATATGGACGTGCTTCAGGATGTGAGCGGTGTTGGTGAGAAGGAGGAGGAAGAGGAGAAGCGCGATCTCCCGGCCGCGAAGGTGGCGGATCCCCTCGGTGAAGAGAGAGGTCGCCTCGAGCCTCTCCCGGCTCCGTCCTGGCACCGGGAGGGCGGCCCAGATACGCTTCGCGGTCGCGCCGCCCCAACGGTTCAGCCGGCGGGAGACGAGGAAGCCGATGGGGACCGTCGAGAGGACTCCGAAGGCGAGGATCGCCCAGCGGAGGCCCTTCCAGGGGAACCGGGCGTCGAGCCAGACGCCGGCGACGGCGAAGGCGACGAGGGCGAGGTTGAGCAGGGTGCGCGAGAGGCCCATCGCCCCGAGGACGCTCGACGCCTTGCCGAGGGGACGGGAGAGCTTGTACCACTTGACCACCAGGTTCGTGCCGCCCGGCATGAAGAGCCCGAAGAAGCGTGTCTGGTAGGCGATCTTCAGGACCGTCGAGGGAGGGATCGGGACGCCGCAGGAGCGGAGTGCGACGCGCTGGACGCCCGTGGCGCCGATCAGTCCGGCGAAGGCGAGGACCCACGCCCGGACGAGAAGGGACCGATCCGCGCCGGCGATCGTCTCGAACACCGTCCGGCCGTCGAACACGCGGAAGAGAACGGCAAGGACGACGAGGCCCGCCGAGAGACGGGCGAGGTAAATCCCGACGCGGCGGCCCCGCCGTTGGGAAGAGGACGCGACCCGCTCCGCCGGCCTGTCCGCCCTCATCGAGCTTCGCCGATCCGCTCGATCACTTCTCCCGTCTCCCTCTCGAAGACGATCCTCTCTCGGGAAGGTGGAGCGGTGCCGCTCGGTAGACCGCCGCCTCAACCCTCTCCCCGCGGTGGCGCGCCTCGAGCCCGGCGAGGACCTCCTCCCAACGCCGCACCGCGCGGGCCTTCGGGTAGGCCCGGACGAGATCCTCCGTCCCGATCCCCTCGGAGAGCAGGGTGAAGGAGATCCTGTTCCGGGCGAGAAGGCGGACCGCGCCGCGGGCCATCCCGGGGAGGCGCCAAAAGTCCCCCGGGCGAAGCTTGGATGCCCGGCGGGCGAGCCGGGTCCGGAACTCCCCGACCGCGGGGTAGAGAAGATGGTCCCCGAGGCCGCCGGCGAACTCTCCGACGACCACCCGGGAGGCGCCCCTCTTCGCGAGCCGGATCGGCCAGAGCGCCCGGTCGTTCGCCACGTTCCAGGCGGTGTCGAAGGGGTAGGCGTCGGCGATCACCACGTCGGCGGCCCCCGGGCGGGGGACAGTGAAGCGCTCCTCCACGAACCGAATCCCCTCGAGCCAGGCGGCCCGCTTGTCACCCGCGAAGACCCCGGCGATCTCCCGCCGCTCGTTCAGGACGACGTTCACGCTGAAGTGCAGGCCGACCGACGAGGCGATCGCCTCGATCTCGTTCCTGAACTCCGTGTCGATCGAGCCGCCCCTCTCGGATGCGGTGCGGTTCCGGTCGTGGACGTGGGCCGCCGTCTCCGTTCCGGAAACGCCGGGGACGAGGATCTTGGCGCCCCCCGAGAAGCCGGCCGCCGGCGCCGT
>JBDRFQ010000295.1:0-3986 GCA_043818685.1 Candidatus Eiseniibacteriota bacterium | reverse complement strand
TCCGACGCTCGTCTTCGAGGGCCTGCTCCGCGGCGGGTACGGCCGTGGCCAGACCCAGGAAGCTCCGGCGCGCCTCGTCGCCGTTCGCGCCTCGAGCGAAGAGGAAGAGATCGCGCCCGACGGAATCGTACTCGTTCGTCGTCTCGTCGACGATGTAAGGGTCCACGCCGTAGGAGAGGGCGACCTCGATCCCCGAGGCAATCTCGTAGGCGACCTCCGCGAACGTGCACCAGTAGGATCCGAAGAGATCGAGCACGGGATTGGTGTACTTCACGAGTCGCGTGTCGGAATAGACACGGAACCTCTTCGCCGGATACGCCTTGAACTGGAACAGGTTCTCCGTGTACTTGGGGTCCTTGTCCAGGTCGATCCCGGCGAACGTTCCCTTCCATGCGAACGTCAGGTTCTTCGGCGCGTAAAGGACCGTGGAGAGCTCCGGCCGGACGAACGAGGCGTTCCGGCCGCCCACGAGCACCAAGCGGTCGAGGGAGATCTCGTGTTCGCTCTGCTCGAGCCAGAAGTTCCGTTCGTCGAACCAAAACTGGTTCCGCCAGGGAGTGCGGGCATCGTACCAGAAGTCGTACACGGAGACCTCGAGACCGAGGTTCCACTTCCTGCCGAGGAACCGCTCCAGCCCCTGATCGGCGGCGAACCGGTACACGCTCATCACGTTCTCGATCGTGTCCCGGATTCCCGTCGCGTAGTAGGTCTGCCGGTGCTCTTCGCGCTCGTAGTCCGCGGAGAGACGGAGGCCCGACTTCTCGAACCGGTACTCCCCCCCGAGGAACACCCGCGTCGACCGGTCGATCTCGAACTCCGCGTCTCCCGCGATGCGCTCCTCCGAGATCGTGGCGAGTCCCGCCGTGTAGACCGAGTCGCCCGGCGTCGCCTCCGCCTCGCCGTTCGTCCGAACCTCGACATCCGCCTCGCGCCCGTCGGTCGCCCTCACCTCGGCCCGGCCGTGAAGAACCTCGAACCGGAGGGCGAAGGGCTTCTCGCCGGCGCCGTAGACGAGATCGCCCCCGGCCCCCCACCAGCGCTCCCATGTCTTCCCGTACTTCGTCTGTATTCCCCCGGCGCCCGCCGCGTCCGCCGAATCCGCGCGGACCAGCGAGAGGGTGCCCGGGTTGTATCCCCGGTCCAGGCGCGCGGAGAAACCGAGGCGGAGATCGCGGACCGGCATCCCGGCCCGAACCGCCATGATGTCCTTGTCGTTATCGTCGTCGTAGATGTCGTAGGTGACCGCCTCGGCCCGATCGAATCGGAACGCTCCGGGCCTGTGCTCGGTCGAGAGGGTGCTGTCGAAGAGCGTGCCGGTCTCGGCGACGCCGAGGCTGTCCAGGGTCGTCACCGAGGTCCCCCCGTTCTCGAAGTCGTCCGCGTAGAGGAACGTGAGGTCGAGAGCCCCGAGCCCGAAGCTCCCGATCGCTCCCTGCTGGCGGTAGCCGAAGTCGTGATCGTAAATCCCGATCCCGCCCACGAGCGTGAGCGGATCATCGAAACGCCCCGCCGATTCGTTGTCGAACATCTTCAGGCTGAAGTCCTCGGTGTGAAGCCGGAGCGATCCCCGGTCGAAGCGGAGGTTGGTCTTCCAGAAATCAGTGACCGTCTCCTCGTTCTCGTTGTTGATCGAGGTGAGGAGATGGAGATCGAGGTAGTCGTTCGCGCGGATGAGCCAGTCGAGGTCGACATCCATGTACGGCCGCTCGAGCTCCATCCTGCCGCCGCGGTCGTCGTTCTCGCGCGAGATGAAGCGGCTGATGACCCTCCCCCCGAGGAAGATCTTCGCCGAGTATCCGGTGTTCGCCGTCGCGGCCATCGTGACGATCTCGCCCCCGGATCCCACCTGAACGACTGAGTTCCCATACTCCCCGGCGGTCACCGGGTTGTCCGGATCCGCGAACCACTGGCCGTCGACGACGAGCTTGTACTCGTGCTTCCCCTCGCCGAGCGGAACGACCGCCGACCAGACGCCGTCCTCCCCGAGGGTCAAGGGGTTCGCCTCCGCGCTCCAGTTGTTGAAAGCCCCCGCGAGGAAGACCGCCCCCGCGTTCGGGTCCGCGTAGGTGAAGCGGACCCCGCCCTCCACGGCCTCGACGCCCGCCCCGGCCGAGGAGCACGCCGCGAGAAGCGCGAGAAGAACTCCGATCGTGCGCACCGCGTTCGACTTCATGGGATCCACTCCCCCTAGAAATTCCCTTTCATGATCAAACGAATCATGTCTTTGTTGTCCGCGCCGCCGGCGAGATCCCCGTCGTCGACCGGGTTGTTCGTGTCGCCGATCCAGTAGGGACCGTACGACAGATACAGATCCATGTTTCTCTGGGGGCGGTACTGCAGCTCGGTGAAGAGGCCCTTCCTGAGCCTCGCCGGATCGTTGCCGAAAGCGTACCGGCTGTAGAGCTTCAAGCGGTCCGTCAGGTTGACCGCCGCCTCGAGAGAGACCAGCTCCTTCTTGAAGTTCGTTTCCAGGTCCTTGAGCTTCCCCTGGACCCGCATCCAGGCGAGCCGGCTCTCCACCTGGACCTCGGCGAAGAAATCGTAGTTCTTCGTCACGTCCTCGAAGAGCGGGTTGCTCGTGTCGACCGTTCTCCTCCGGTCGTACCAGAGCTTGCTGGTGAACCCGTTCACGTACTCGGTGTAGACCTCCGCGCGCCAGCGCGTGAAAGTCTTCTTCTCGAAGACGTACTTCTCCCACTCCTCGTAGTCCAGGGTGACGGTGATCGCGCGGCGTGGCAGGAGGTACCAGCTGTTGACCTTCCAGCCCACCAGGTCGCTCGCGCTCTCGCCGAGGAAATCGCTGAAGTTCGGCCCGAAATAGTAATAGAGCGGCGCGACGTTGTAGTAGCCGAGCGAGGGCGTCCCGACCGTGATCGCCCGGAGCTCGGCCTTCAGGGCCGCGTTCCGGGGGAGGGCGGAGGCGAACCGATCGATCTCCCAATCATCGAAGTGGAAATCGTCCTGGTCCGGCTTGTCCGTTCCCACCTGCTTGGCGCTCGCGAACTCGAGGTACAGGTCGGTGTTCCCCAGCGCGTAGCGCGTGTCGAGCGCCCACACCTCGTTGTAGTCGAGATCCGACGCCGGACCGATCACTTTGCGGTTGTAGGTCGTGCCGAGCCGGAATTTCTCCGTGAGGATCGGGCGCCATCTCAGGATGTGCGCGTCGTCCGAGGGACCGGGGCCCGTGTCGCCGCCGACTCGCGACTGGCTCGAGAAATCGCTCATGATGTACGTGAAGACGTCGGCTCCGTTCTCCGTCTTGAGGTTGAAACGGAACCCCTGCGCGTTGTCCCCGTCTTTCACCTGGTGGGGCTGCACTACCTGGATGAGATGGTTCTCCACCCAGAAGCGGTCCTGCCGGGAAAAAAGGTAGACCTCGGCTGTCGACCTGCGGTCGCCGGGCAGGGAGAGCGGCTTGTGGAACCGGACATGGCTCTCCCGGTACTGGAAGAGCGGGCGCTCGTTCTCGTTGCCGCCCGTGTACCAATCCGCCTCGCACTTGACGAACGCCTCCACGCCGGTCCTCGGCTGGGAGAAGATCCGGAACTGGCCCGCCGCGTACGTGTCGTTGTTGTTCGACTCGAAGTCCCACGGGAAGAAACGGTCCTGCTTCCGGATGTCGAGCTGGAGCTGGTACTCCCCCTCGATCACCGTCGCGGCCCGGGCGGGGGAGAGGCTCCCGCCGGCGAGGGAGGCGAGGAGAAGCGCCGCGAGGAAGGTCCTCTTCATCGCTCCCTCCCGAAGGGGACCGTGATCGAGGCGGTGTAGGAGACGCCGAGCGCCTTGTGCGTCGCGAACCCGGCATCGAAGGACCAGCTCCCCGTGAGGATGCCGAAGCCGCCCCAGAACTCGTAGTCGAAAAGCCCGCTCCGAAGGGCGAAGACGTCGAAGAAGACGACCTCCCCGCCGATCGCGGGCGAGAGCTCGTTCCGGCGGTTCTTCGCGACCCCCGCGGAGACGAGAGAAGCTTCGTTCCAAAAGTATGT
>JBDRFQ010000294.1:0-15034 GCA_043818685.1 Candidatus Eiseniibacteriota bacterium | reverse complement strand
AGGCGCGCGGTATTCTCCTTGCCGACACGAAGTTCGAGTTCGCCAGGATCGACGGCGCGATCCATCTCGTGGACGAGGCGCTCTCCCCCGACTCCTCCCGCTTCTGGAAGGCGGCGCTGTACAGGCCGGGGGAGCAGCAGGAGAGCTACGACAAGCAGTTCGTGCGCGAGTTCCTTCTCGGCATCTCCTGGAAGGGAGAGGAGCCGGCGCCGGAGCTCCCGCCCGAGGTGGTCGGCGCCACGATCCGCCGCTATCGCGAGATCCTCGAGATCCTGACGAGCTGACCTCGGTTCGAGCCGGGGATCCAAACCGGGCCGGAGCAAGCGACGCCGGCACGGCACGCAGCTCCCCGAACGGAAAGGCGGACGGGACGCATGGAATCGATGAGACGTGTCTGGCGCGCGGTCGTTTCGGTCTCCGACAAACGGGGCCTCGTCTCGTTCGCATCCGACCTCGCGCGGGCCGGCACGGAGATTCTCTCCACCGGCGGTACGGCGAAGCACCTTCGCGCGGCCGGGATCGCGGTTCGTGAGATCCGCGAGGTCTCCGGGTTCCCCGAGATGCTCGGCGGCCGGGTCCGCACGCTCCACCCGCTTCTCTTCGGGGGGATCCTCGCGCGCCGCGGGGTCGATTCCGACCGGGAAGAGATGGAGCGCTACGGCATCCCCCCGATCGATCTGGTGGTCATGAACTTCTATCCGTTCGCAGAGACGGTCGCGCGGCCCGGCGCGACGGAGGAGGAGATCGTCGAGTCGATCGACATCGGCGGCCCCTCGCTCCTCCGCGCGGCGGCGAAGAGCTTCGACGACGTCGCCGTTCTCTTCGATCCGGAGCAGTACGGACCCTTCCTCGAGCGCCTCCGGTCCACGGACGGGATCACGCTCGCCGACCGGCGGGCGCTGGCGTCGCGCGCCTTCCGCCTCGTGGCGGACTACGACGAGCGGATTCTCGCCTGGTTCGAACGCGGAGGCGCGCGGGATCTCCCCGCGGCATTCCACCTCGCCGGCACGCACCGGCAGGCGCTCCGCTACGGCGAGAACCCCCACCAAACGGCCGCCTGGTACGACCGAGCCGGCTCGTCGCACCGGCTCGAGCCGCTCCAGGGGAAGGAGCTCTCGTACAACAACCTCGCGGACTCGGACTCCGCCTGGAGGCTCCTCCTCGAGTTCGAGGGGCCGGCGGCGGCGATTGTCAAGCACGGAAACCCGTGCGGGGCCGCGCTCGGGCCCGACGGCGCCGCGGCCTTCCGCGCGGCCCTCTCGACCGATCCGCTCTCCGCGTTCGGTGGGATCGTCGCGGTGAACACCCCGGTCGACGGCTCTCTCGGCGCCGAGCTGGAGAAGGTCTTCCTCGAGGTCGTGCTCGCCCCCTCCTTCGATCAGGACGCGCGGAGCCGCCTCGCGAAGAAGAAGAACCTCCGCCTCGTCCGGGTCGAGGCGAATCGCGCCGCCGGCGCCGCGCGGCAGATCCGGATCCTGATCGACGGGTTTCTCGTCCAGAGCGACGATCATTTACGGGTGAACGAAGAGGAGTGGCGCGTCGCCACCGACAGAGAGCCGACCGAGGAGGAGCTTCGGGACGCCCGTTTCGCCTGGCGCGTGGCGAAGCACGTCCGGTCGAACGCGATCGTGCTCGCCAGGGGGGAGAGGACGGTCGGAATCGGCGCGGGACAGATGAGCCGGGTCGACTCGACGCTCCTCGCGGTCGAGAAGGCGGGGCGTTCGGGCATGGAGACGCGCGGATCGGTCCTCGCGTCGGACGGCTTCTTCCCCTTCCCGGACAGCGTCGAGAGGGCGCACGAGGCGGGGGTCGGCGTCTTCGTCCAGCCGGGCGGCTCGATCCGCGACAAAGAGGTGATCGCCGAGGCGAACCGCCTCGGCGCGGCGATGATCCTCACCGGCGCGCGGCACTTTCGGCACTGATCGGCATTGAGGGGAGGGGCGATGCGGGAGCGAGAGTGGGTTCTCATCCTCGACTTCGGTTCGCAGTACACCCAGCTCATCGCGAGGAGAATCCGGGAGGCGAACGTCTTTTGCAGGATCCTCTCCCCCTCGCGGGCGGGCGGCGAGGTTCCGGGCGACGGGGCTCTCCGCGGGGTCGTCCTCTCCGGGGGCCCGGCGTCGGTCTTCGAGACCGGAGCGCCCCGCCTCCCCACGTGGTTCGACCGGTACGACGGGCCGGTCCTCGGCATCTGCTACGGGATGCAGCTCCTCGTGCACGCGTCGGGCGGGGAGGTCGCGGGGGGGGAGGAGAGGGAGTACGGCCCGGCCGACCTCGAGGCGACCGCGTCCGTTCCGCTCTTCCAGGGAGTGAGAAGCCCGGCGCGCGTCTGGATGAGCCACGGGGATCGGGTGGTGCGGCTGCCGGAGGGATACAGAGGCGTCGCGAGAACCGGGGACATCCCGTACGCGGCGATCGTCGGCCCGCGCGGGCTCCGTTACGGGGTCCAGTTCCATCCGGAGGTGGTTCACACCGAGGAAGGGGAGAAGATCCTCCGCAACTTCCTCTTCGCCGTCTGCGGCTGCCGCGGGGATTGGACGGCCGAGCATGCCGCCGAGCGCGCGATCGCCGAGATCCGCGCGAAGGTCGGCGGGGGAGAGGTCCTCACCGCGGTGAGCGGCGGCGTCGACTCCACCGTCATGGCCCGCCTCGTCCATCGCGCGGTCGGGGACCGGCTCCGCGCGGTGTTCGTGGACAACGGACTCCTCCGCAGGGGGGAGAGGGAGTGGGTGATCCGCGCGTTTCGCGAGGAGCTCCGCCTCCCGCTCGAGGTGATCGACGGGGCGGAACGCTTCCTCGAGAGGCTCGAGGGGGTGGCGGATCCGGAGGAGAAGCGCCGCATCATCGGCCGCACGTTCGTCGACCTCTTTCAGGAGAGGGCGGGCGCGTGGCCCCGTGTCCGCTTCCTCGCACAGGGGACCCTCTACCCGGACGTCATCGAGTCGGTTTCCACCGAGGGGCCGTCCGCGAAGATCAAGACGCACCACAACGTCGGCGGCTTGCCGGAGACGCTCCACCTCGAGCTCGTCGAGCCCCTGCGCGAGCTGTTCAAGGACGAGGTGCGCGCCCTCGGCCGCGCGCTCGGCATTCCGGGGGCGCTCCTCGGGGCGGCATCCGTTCCCCGGGCCCGGGCTCGCCGTGCGCATCCTCGGCCCGGTCACTCCGGTCGCACTGGAGACCTTGCGCGCCTGCGACGATCTCTTCATTAGGGAGCTGAAGGACGCCGGGGAGTACGATCGGGTGTGGCAGGCGTTCGTCGTCCTCCTCCCCGTCTCCTCCGTCGGGGTGATGGGGGACAGCCGGACATACGAGCAGGTCGTGGCCCTCCGCGCGGTCACCTCGAGGGACGGGATGACCGCGGACTGGGCCCGGCTCCCGCACGACCTCCTCGGCCGGATCGCCACCCGGATCCTGAACAGCGTGAAGGGGGTGAACCGGGTCATGTACGATCTGAGCTCGAAGCCGCCCGCCACGATCGAATGGGAGTGACAATGAGAGCCGCGGGAAAGAAAGAGGCCGGGAGAGCGGCGCGCGCGGCCGGGTGCTGCGCCGCGGCCCTTCTCTTCTGCGCCTCTCCCCGGATGGCGCTCGCCTCGCCCGACATCCCGAGCGGGCCGGTCGGTTGGCTTCTCGAGCCGGCGGAGAAGCTCGTCCGGGAGAGGGGCGACGAGATCGGAGCGATGATCGCCCTTTCGGCGGAGATGGGCTGGGTAGAGAAGGAGTACGCGCTCCGCGAGGCGAGGCTCCGCGCCGGGGAGCCGACTGAAGAGGGTCGGGAGACAGAGGAGCGGACGGTCGCGGTGCTCGCGCTCCGAACCGGCCGCGACAAGAGAGCGCGCGAGCTCCTGGAATCGTGCGGCGCGGAGGACGCCGGAGAGGCGCTCGCCGCGGGGGTCGCAGCGCTCAGGGCGGGGAGGAGCCGCGAGGCGGCCCTCCTTCTCGAGGCGGCGGAAGGGCCCGGCGCCCCGGATCGCGAGCTCGCCCGCTTTCGGCGCGCGCAGGCGCTCCGCTCCCTTCCCGACCCCGGCGACGGGCTCTCGCTCCTCCTCGAGATCGCCGCGGAACCGGGCGGGCGGTTCCGAAGCAACGCGCTCCAGGAATCGGCGCTCGCCCTTTTCGGGCGGGAGAGGGCCGGGGAGGCGCTCCTCCTCCTCCGGCGCGAGTACGGGGCCGGCTACGAGAGCCTGAGCCACCGCGGGCTGATCTTCCGGGCGGCGGAAGCGGAGCGGGAGGCGGGCGCCCCGATCGCGGCCGCCGCGCTCTACCGCCGTCTCCTCGAGGAGTGGCCTGAGGACTCGCGCGCCCTCGAGTCGTTCCGCGCCCTTCGCCGGATGGAGACCGCAGGAACGATCCTCGCGGATCCCCGCCTTCCCCTCCACGGCGCCCGCGCGGCGGCCGCCGACGGGCGCACCGAAGAGGCGATCCAGCTCCTCCGCCCCCTCCTCGACCGTCCGGAGACCGATCCGCTCCGACTCGATGCCTCTCTTGAAACGGGAAAGGTTTACTATAGAGCGGAACGCTACCGCTCGGGCCTCGAGATCTTCGACCGGCTCGTCCCCGCCGGCGGCGAGACCGGGCGCCTCGCCCTCCTCTACCGGGCGCGCTCCTACCGCAAGATGGGGGAGTGGACCGCGTCGATCGAGACGTACACCGAGTACGCGAGGCGGTATCCCTCGAGCAGCATCGCCGCGGAGGCGTTGTGGGAGGCCTCCTGGCGCTGGAAGCTGCTCCGCGAGCACGCGAAGGCGGCCGAGTCGTTCCGCGAGGTCCGGCGCCTCTTCCCCTCGAGCGAGTTCGCCGGGCGCGCGCCCCTTCAGGAGGCTCTCTCGCTCGATGCCGTTGGCCGGACCGCCGAGGCCCGCTCGATCATCGAGGAGCACCTCGCGGGCGGGGTGTCGGGGGCGGACCGGGTCGAGGCGCTCTACTGGATCGCCGACGTTTCCGAGCGGCTCGGCGACTCGGCCCGCGCGGAGACAGCCTTCCGGGAGCTCGCCGAGGACCATCCTGAGACCTACTACGGCCTTCGCGCCGCCTCGAAGCTCGGGATGACGGTTATTCTCTCCCCCCGCCTCGTCGCCGGGGCGGGGGAGCCGGACGACCCCCTGCTCGCGTGGATCCGGGAGTGGGGCCCGCCGCGCGGAACCTCCCCGGCGCCGGACTGCACCCGGCTCGCGCTCTACGTCTCGCTCGCCGAGTGGGAGGAAGCGCGCCGCGAGGCGTCGTCTCTCCGGAAGACCCACGAGGACGACCCGGCGGGCCTTCTCGTGATCGCGCGGGCATGCCGGCGTTCCACGCTCTTCGACCAGCTGATCCGATGCGGCCGCCGGATCCAGGACCTCGCGGAGAGGGCGGGGGCGGACCCGGTCTTCCCCCATCTCCTCGCCCTCATCTATCCGCCCGCCTACCTCGACATCGTCGCCGCGGAGGGCGCCGGGCGCGAGGAAATCGACCCGCTCTTCGTCCTCGCCCTCATGCGGCAGGAGAGCTGGTTCAACGCGAAGGCGGTTTCCTCCGCGGGGGCGCGCGGCCTCATGCAGATCCTCCCCTCCACGGGGAGGCACATCGCTCGCGCCCTCGGCGAGGGAGATTCGTTTCGAACGGAGTGGCTCGACGAACCGGCCCGCAACATCCGGTACGGAATCCGGCACCTACGCACGCTCCTCCGGCGCTACGACGGCGACGCGATCGTGGCGGCGAGCGCCTACAACGCGGGGGAGGGGAACGCGGACACATGGGTCGCCGCCGCCGGGGACGAGGGCCCCGACCGCTACGTGGAGAAGATCACGTTTACCGAGACCAGGACCTACGTGAAGAGGGTTCTCTCGGGGTACTGGATCTGCCGTGCCATCTATCACGAGATTGCGACGAGCGGCTTCTCCGGCTAGGCTCATCGCCCTCGCGCTTCTCGCCGCGGCCGCGATCGGCGCGGCGTTCGCGGCGTACAACCCGACGACGCTCGTCTACCCGACCTTCAGGCACGACCTCGGCCTTCACCACGTGAACGATTTTCACCTGCGCCTTTTCACGGGAAACCGACACCGGTTCCGCGACCCGAGGGGGATCGCCGCGGTCAAGCTGATCGAGAGGGACCGGCCGGAGAAGACCGGCGACGACGACGAGCTGACCGTCTACGGGGTGAACGCGGGAGAGCACTGCATCATCTACAACTCGTCCGAGACGACGATCGCTTCCCACGGAGAGAAGGGGAGCGGGCCGGGCCGGTTCCTCGACCCATGGGGGATCGCGGCGAACGCGGCGGGGGACGTGTACGTCGCCGACACGGGAAACGACAGGATCGTGCACCTCCGCTACCGCGCGGGGATCTTGCACGAGATCAAGACGCTCTCCGGCGCGCGGGGCGACCCGGTTCCGTTCCGCTCCCCGCGCGGGGTCGCCCTCGCGTCGAACGGAGACCTCTCCATCGCCGACACGGGGAACAACCGCGTTGTGACCGTGGACCGGGCGGGGAGGCTTGTCGCCGCCTTCGGAGGCGGTCTCCTCTCGGAGCCGGAGGCGATCGCCGTGCTCGATCGGGAGGAGCGCTGGTCGTGCCGCCCCGACGATTTTCTCGTGGTCGTCGACCGGATGGGAACGCGCGTGTGGAAGCTCCGGCCCGACGGGAATCCGATCGCCGGCACGACCGCCGCGGAGCTCGGAGTCCCGACCGGGCGATTCCGGGGCGTCGCGATCGACTACCACCACCAGATCTACCTCACCGACGAGACGAACCACCGGGTTCACAAGCTGACGCCCGAGCTCCGCCTTCTCACCTCCTTCGGGCGCGAAGGATCGGGGGATGCCGAGTTCCAGGGCCCGTTCGGCATCACGGTCTGGCGGCGCTTCGGCCAGTTCCTCGTCTCGGAACGGACCGGGGCCCAGTACTACTGGGTCGGCGTGGACATTCTCGACGCCCGGGCCGATCCGGTCGTCTTCCGTCCCTCGGGGAAGATCCGCTTCTTCCTCACCGAGCGGGCGCAGGTCACGGTCACCTTGCGCGGCGACGGGGACAGCCCGGTCCGCACCCTCGCCGACGAGCGCTTCTTTCCGGCGGGGGAGAGGAGCCTCCGCTGGGACGGCCGGGACGACGCGGGGGAGACGCTCGCGCCGGGGCGCTATCGCGTGCGGATCGAGGCGCGCGCGACCTACTCCTCGTCGAAGCACTTCCAGAAGGAGGTTGAATTCCCCATCACGCTGGGATAGCCTGCGCCTGGCCGCCGGCGAGCGCGGAACGGAGGAGGAAGTTGACGGACGATCGCATCCGGTGGGACGCGCTCACGTACGACGGAAGCGCTCCCGGAAGGCCGGTCCCCTCCCTCCACGTGTTCTTGAAGCCGGTGGATCGTTCCGGGGACGCCCCCCTCGCCGCCCAGCGGCTCTTCCAGGACCTCGTCGCCCGCTTCTACTCGGGCCCCCCGTTTCTTCCCCCGCGCGAGAAGCTGGCGGACACCGTCCGCCACGCGTTGGAGGAGAGCGCCCGCTCCTCCGGGGAGCGGGCGGGGGGGGACCTCTCTCTCGGGATCGCGATCGTCGACCCGGTCGAGGGGGCGCTGCACCTCTTCCGCCGGGGGGATGTGCGCCTCTACCTCGCCGGGGGGGAGGACAGCCTCATCGACGGGAGCGGGTACGAGACGCACGACACCGGTTTTCTTCGCGGTTTCGCCATTCTGGAGGGGACGCGCGCGGAGGAAGGGCTGCTTCTCGCGCGGGAGGGGAGGGGGGAGCGGGGACGTCTCGTCCTCTCCGGGTCGACGGCGGGGATCTGGGTTCCGCTCGAGGGGGAGCCGGCCCAAGCGGTTTCAGGGCCGGCCGGCCCGGGGGAGGCGCTTTCCCCGCCCGGCGCCTCCCGGGCTGCGGAGCAACCGGCCGGAGGGGCGGCGCCGAAACCGCCCACGGCCCGGCCGACACCCAAGAAACCCGCGTTGCCGGAAGGACCGGGGACGCGGGTGCCCGGCCGCCTCCCCGACCCGGAGCCGCCCCTCCTGGACCAGCAAGAGGAGCCGCGGGGAAGAGCACGGCCCCGTCTCCCGCTCCTCCCGATCGCGATCCTCCTCTTCCTCGTGATCCTGGCCGTCTTCTGGGATCGGGCGGCGAGGAGCCCCGGCCCGACGACCCCGAGCACGGAGGCCGAGACGGAAGCCGTCGGCGAGGAGCCGGGGAAGGCGGAAGCCCCCTCCCCGCCCGCTGCGCCCCCGGGGACCCCCTCCTGGGACTTCCGGGCCGCCGGAGCCGTCACCTCATCGCCGTGCGTCTCCGGCGACCGCCTCCTCTTCGGGAGCCGCGACGGGAACCTGTACGCCCTGAACCGGGAGACGGGGGCCCGAGCATGGACCGTCCCCGGCCCGGGGGGAATCGGTTCCTCACCGGCGGTCGGAGAGGGAAGGGTCTTCTTCGGGGAGTACGGCGGCGCGGTCGTCGCTCTCTCCGAGGAGGACGGCCGCGAGATCTGGAGACGCCCCACCGGCGGTCGGATCGTCTCCTCCCCCTGCTATCACGAGGGGCGGGTCTATGTCGGCTCCCACGACCGGAATCTCTACGCGCTCGGAGCGGAGACGGGCGCTGTCATCTGGCGCTATCCGACCGCGGGCGTGATCTGGTCCTCCCCGGCGGTCGCCGGCGGCCTCGTGATCTTCGGCTCGTGGGACGGCTCGCTCTACGCGCTCCGTGAGGGGGACGGAAGCCTCGCCTGGCGGCACGAGACCGGAGACCGCGTCTACTCGTCCCCCAGCGCCGAGGGGGAGGAGGTCTATGTCGGGACGCAGACGGGGTCGCTCCTCCGGTTGGAGAGGAGCACCGGCCGGCTCGTCTGGGCCGCCCGGGTCGGGAGCGCGGTCCACTCCCGCCCCACGGTCGCGGAGGATCGGGTCGTCTTCGGCTGCGAGGACGGCTCCGTCCACTGCGCCTACCGGGAGACCGGAGAGATCCTCTGGACGTACCCGACCGGGGAGCGGGTCCCATCCTCCCCCCTCGTGATCCGGGGAATCGCCTATGTCGCCTCCTATGACGGGTACCTGTACGCCCTCGACCTCGAGGACGGCCATCCGAGCTGGCGCGCGCCACTCGGCGCCTCGGCGTACTCGTCCCCAACTGCCGACGAGACAAGGATTTACATCGGCACCAACCACGGGCGCCTCTTCGCCTTCTTCCTCGGAACCTGATCGGGTCTCCGGGGCTTTCGCCTTGACAAGCCCCTTGCGCGGTTGTAGCTTAGCGGCGGAATGTCCTCCCGTTTCCTCGCCCGCAGGGGAGCGACAGGAGAGGCGCGTGGGGCCGATGGCGACCGGATGAAGCCGGTCCCGGCCTGGGCCCGGCGCAGGGGCGAGGAACGCCACGAGTGTCCGACGGTTCCCACTCGCGCGCATGAAGTGGTCGGGCCCCGCTGGGGTCCGCCTTGTTCGCGCCCCTCCTCAGGCACCCTCCGAAAGGAGATCGGCGAGCTCGATGTTCGGGAAGCTCATCACCTCGATCTTCGGCACGAAGACGGAGCGGGAGCTGAAGCGGATGCTCCCCGCCGTCGCGGAGATCAACCGCCGGTTCGAGTCGTTTCGCCCTCTCTCCGACGAGCAGCTCGCCGCGAAGACCGAGGAGTTCCGGAAGCGCCTCGCGGACGGGGAGACCCCCGACGACATCCTCCCCGAGGCGTTCGGCGCGGTAAAGGAGGTCTGCAGGCGGCTCGTCGGGAAGACATGGGACGTGTGCGGCCAGAAGAACGAGTGGAACATGATCCCTTACGACGTCCAGCTCGTCGGCGGCATCGTTCTCAACTCCGGGAAGATCGCCGAGATGGCGACCGGCGAGGGGAAGACGCTCGTCGCCACGATGCCCCTCTACCTGAACGCGCTCGCTGGGAAAGGCGCGCACCTCGTCACGGTCAACGACTACCTCGCCCGCCGCGACCGGGAGTGGATGGGGCCGATCTACGAGGCGCTCGGGCTCACCGTCGGGGTGATCCAGCACGACATGGACCCGCCCGGGCGGAAGGCCCAGTACCACTGCGACATCACCTACGGGACGAACAACGAGTTCGGGTTCGACTACCTCCGCGACAACATGGCGGTCCGCCCGGAGTACCGGGTGCAGCGCGGGTTCCACTACGCGATCGTCGACGAGGTGGACTCGGTTCTCATCGACGAGGCGCGCACCCCGCTCATCATCTCCGGACCCGTCGCCCACTCGACGCAGCGTTTCGACGAGGTGAAGGAGTCGGTGCGGAGGCTCGTGCGCAAGCAGACCGAGCTGGTGAACGAGCTCGTCGCGAAAGGGGAGAAGCTCCTGCAGGCGAGCGGCGATGACGATCGATACGAGGCGGGGATCGCCCTTCTCCAAGCGCAGCGCGGCGGCCCCAAGAACAAGCGACTGATGAAGCTCCTTCAGGAGCCGGGAGTCCCGAAGCTCATCCGCCGCGTCGAGACCGACTTCATGCGAGACAAACGCCTCGGCGAGCTCGACGAGACCCTCTTCTTCGCCATCGACGAGAAGAACCACAACACCGACCTGACGGAGAAGGGGAGGACGGACCTCTCCCCGAACGACCCGAACCTCTTTCTCATCCCCGATCTGCCGGTGGAGATGCAGGCGATCGACTCGGACGGCGCGCTCTCCCCTTCGGACAAGGCGGCGGCGCGCGAGAGGGTGCAGAAGGAGTTTCTCGATCGGAACGAGAAGATCAGCAATATCCGCGCCCTTCTCAAGGCGCACTCGCTCTTCGAGAAGGACGTGGAGTACGTCGTGCAGGACGGGAAGGTGGTCATCGTCGACGAGTTCACCGGGCGGCTCATGCCGGGCCGCCGCTTCTCCGAGGGGCTCCACCAGGCGCTCGAGGCGAAGGAGAACGTCGTCATCGAGGCGGAGACGCAGACCCTCGCGACGATCACGCTCCAAAACTTCTTCCGGCTCTACTCGAAGCTCGCCGGGATGACCAGGACGGCGGAAACGGAAGCGGCCGAGTTCTTCGAGATCTACAAGCTGGACGTCGACGTGATCCCGACGAACGTGCCGTGTCGGCGCGCGGACGAGGACGATCTCATCTACCGCACGCGCCGCGAGAAGCTGAGCGCGATCGCCGAGGAGGTCGCCGAGTGCTACAAGAGCGGCCAGCCGACCCTCGTCGGCACCGCCTCGGTCGACTCCTCCGAGACCATCTCGCGAATCTTGAAAAGGATGAACATCCCCCACTCCGTTCTGAACGCGAAGAACCACCAGGGGGAGGCGGAGATCGTCGCGCGCGCGGGCGAGTTCCGCTCGGTGACCATCGCGACGAACATGGCGGGACGTGGGACCGACATCAAGCTCGGGCCGGACACGCGCGAGATGGGGGGTCTTCGCATCATCGGCACGGAGCGGCACGAGGCCCGCCGGATCGACCGGCAGCTTCGCGGACGGTCCGGCCGCCAGGGAGATCCCGGAGCGAGCCGGTTCTATCTGTCGCTCGAGGACGACCTCATGCGCCTCTTCGGCTCCGATCGGGTCGCGGGGATCATGGACAGGCTCGGGCTTCAAGAGGGGGAGGTGATCCGGCACAAGCTCGTCACCCGCGCGATCGAGAAGGCGCAGAAGCGGGTGGAGGTCCAGAACTTCGAAATCCGGAAGCACCTCCTGAAGTACGACGACGTGATGAACGAGCAGCGCACGGAGGTGTACAGCTGGAGGAACTCGCTTCTCGACTCGGAGGACCTCACCGAGGAGATCGAGGGGATCATCGGGCTCTTCCTCGAGGGCCTTCTCGACAGACATCTGTCCGCCAGCGATTTCTCGGAGGACTGGGACCTCGAGACGATGCGGCAGTCCCTCGGTGAGATCTTCCTCGATCCGTTCGATCTCCCCATCCTCCAGGAGACGAAGCCGGAGAAGGAAGAGGTTCGCCGGGCGATGGCCGAGAACGCGAAGGCCCTCTTCCACGAGCGGCGCAGAGAGAGGCTGCGCTTCCTCGAGGAGAAGCAGCTCCCGCCCTCTCTTCTCGTCGACTTCGAGCGCTCGGCGATCCTCTCCAAGATCGACGAGTTCTGGAGAGAGCACCTCTACGAGCTGGACGGGCTGAAGTCGGGGATCGGCCTGAGGGCGTACGCGCAGAAGGACCCTCTCGTCGAGTACAAGAGGGAGGCGTTCGAGCTCTTCTCGGAGCTCGCCGAGAGGATCCATCGCGAGGCGCTCAGGCTCCTCTTCCTGCCGGTCACCCTCCGGGTCGAACCGAGGAGGGGGAGGACCACGGCACCTCCCCGCATCCGCGAGTCGCACGAGTCGTTCTCCGCTCTCGAGGGATCACCGGGGGGGCGCGCGCCGGCGAGAGAGCCCGCTCGCGAGCAGGTCTCGACCGTGGTTCGATCGGAGCGGAAGGTGGGCCGGAACGAGCCGTGCCCGTGCGGAAGCGGCAAGAAGTTCAAGCAGTGCTGCGGCAGATAAACTTGCCCGCGGCGGCGGAAGCGAATAGCTTACCATCCGTCCCCCGGGCCGGACCCCCGGCGGGGCGACTAAAGCCCGGACGCGGACGGACCGAACAGTACGGGGGGATGAAGACCCCCGTGTGAAGGCGGAGACCCGGAAGGACATCATGGCGAAGTCGCTCGTCATCGTGGAGTCGCCCGCTAAGGCGCGCACGATCAACAAGTTTCTCGGACGCGGATACGACGTGAAGGCCTCGATGGGCCACGTCAAGGACCTGCCGAAGCGGGACCTCGGCGTGGACGTCGAGAACGATTTCGAACCGCGGTACATCGTCATCCGCGGCAAGGGGAAGGTCCTTCAGGAGATCAAGAGCGCGGCGCGCACGGCCGAGCGGATCTACCTTGCCCCGGACTTCGACCGCGAGGGGGAGGCGATCGCGGCCCATCTCGCCGAGTATCTCGGCCAGAACGGCAACGCGGGGAAGATCCACCGGATCCTTTTCAACGAAATCACGAAGCGGGCGATTCAGGAGGCGATTCAGAGACCCCAGCAGATCGACACGAACAAGGTCGACGCCCAGCAGGGGAGAAGGGTCCTCGACCGTCTCGTCGGGTATCTGGTCAGCCCTCTTCTATGGAAGGCGTTCTATCGCGGGACGAGCGCGGGGCGCGTGCAGACGGTCGCCCTGAGGATGATCGTCGAGCGCGAGGAGGAGATCGAGGCGTTCACCCCGGAGGAGTTCTGGACGATCGAGGCCTCGTTCACCGGCGCGTCGAAGGAGGCGTTCGCCGCGGAGCTGCAGGAGGTGGGGGGCGAGAAGATCCGCATCCCGAACGGCGAGGAGACCGCACGGCTCGCGGAGGACATCCCGCGCCACGAGTACCGCGCGAGCGCGATCGAGAAGAGCGTCCGGCGCCGCCAGCCGCCGCCCCCCTTCATCACCTCGACCCTGCAGCAGGAGGCGTCGAAGCGCTTCGGCTTCACCGCCCGGAAGACGATGCAGATCGCGCAGGGCCTTTACGAGGGGGTCGACCTGAAGGACGAGGGCCCGGTCGGGCTCATCACTTACATGCGCACGGACTCGACGCGGGTCGCCCAGGAGGCGATCGACGAGGTGCGCGACCACATCGGCCGCGCGTTCGGCGCCGAGGAGCTCCCCGACAAGCCCCTACAACACCGCAGGGGCCGCGGAGCGCAGGACGCGCACGAAGCGATCCGTCCGACCTCGGTCGCCAGGACCCCCGAATCATTGAAGAGTCAATTGGCCCGCGACCAGTTCCGCCTCTACGAGGTCGTCTGGAGGCGTTTCGTCGCGAGCCAGATGAAGCCCGCGCTCTACGATCAGACGAAGATCGACATCACGGGCGGGCCTTACGTCTTCCGAGCGAACGGTTCGGTGATCCGGCGCAAGGGCTTCCTCCAGGTCTTCGAGGAAACGAACGGGAAGAACGGGAAGAACGGGAAGGACCGGCTGCTCCCCGAGGTTTCGGAAGGGGAGGACCTCGCGCTCGGAGAGGTCAAGCCCGAGCAGCACTTCACGCAGCCGCCCGCGCGATTCAGCGAGGCGAGCCTCGTCAAGGAGCTCGAGGCGAACGGAATCGGCCGCCCGAGCACCTACGCGACGATCGCCTCGACCCTCATCGACCGGAAGTACATGCGGCGCGAGAAACAGCGGTTTCACCCGAGCGACCTCGGGCGGGACGTCCTCAAGTTCCTGCTCGTGTACTTCGAGAACGTGTTCAACATCGGCTTCACCGCCCAGATGGAGGAGGAGCTGGACAAGGTCGAGGAGGGGAAGGACCGGTGGAGGGACGTCGTCCGGACCTTCTACGAGCGTTTCCGGAAGGACCTCGATCAGGTGAACGTCCAGGACGCGAAGTCGGAGACGGAGATCATCTGCGACCGGTGTGGAAAGCCGATGGTGGCGCGGTGGGGACGGAACGGACGGTTCCTCGCGTGCAGCGGGTATCCCGAATGCCGCAACACACGCCCGCTGGAAGGGGAGGAGCCGGAGCCGACGAACGAGACGTGCGAGAAGTGCGGCGGCGGAATGGTGATTCGCAACGGCCGCTTCGGGCGTTTCCTCGCGTGCGCGAACTACCCGAACTGCAAGAACACCCGCTCGATCCCGATCGGCGTCGCCTGCCCGAGAGAGGGGTGCGACGGCCAGTTGACCGAGAAAAGGACGCGCACCGGACGGGTCTTCTACGGGTGCTCCCGCTATCCGAAGTGCGACTTCGCCGTCTGGAACCGCCCGGCCGCCGACACATGCGATGCGTGCGGCTTCCCCATGCTCGTCGAGAAGAGCAGCAAGGCGCGCGGCGACTACCGCGAGTGCCCGGAGTGCAAGGCGAAGAAAGAGCTCGCTTCCGAGCCCGCCGGGGAATCGGAAGGGGAATAGCGCGCGTCCGGCGCGGCCTCCCGTGTCTTCCTCACCGCCTGTCTCATTTGATGGCTTCCAGCAGCACCGGTCCAACCCCTGTCTTCCGGACTCCTATTCCCTCTCCACTCCGCCCGCGAGAGATGCCGGTCCGCCCCACAGGTGCGGAAGGCGCGCTACTCCCCGACGGATTCGGAGGCACTCTGCCACGGCGGGTGACGGCCACGGGCGCCCGCGAAGGGCGCGGCCATCAAGTGCGTAGGCGCGACTGGCCGG
>JBDRFQ010000293.1:0-2820 GCA_043818685.1 Candidatus Eiseniibacteriota bacterium | reverse complement strand
TTCCGCCATCCCTCTCGCGCGCGCTCCGGATCAATGCCTCTCTCCTCGGCGGCGCGGTGGCAGTACTCGCAGAAACATGCGGGCTTCATCCGCTTCGGACCCTTTATCACCATCCAGCCGAGCGGGCCGCATCGTTCGGCGCCCCACATCAGTCCGCGAACGGGGTAGTTCGTGAGAACGTCCCGCGCGGCGCCGATGAGGTGGTTGCGGTAATCGGGATTCCGCCAGCACATGAACGGCCCCGGATTCCCGTAGGCGTCCACCTCCAGCACGCGCTCGTAGCCGGGGATGCGGCTCAGCGGAGTCTTCGCCGGGAAGAAGTAGATGTAGACCTCCACTCCCCGGCGCTCGGCCTCTTCGAGAACCGGCGACAACACATCGCCTTCCTCCGCCTGGAAGTCGCGAATGAACGTGTCCTCGTAGCATTCCGGGTGGATGGTGTAATACGCGCCGCCCAGGGACGGGCGGTCCGAGCCGGCGGGATCGAATTCGAAGACGTATGCCCGGAAAAACGCCGCCCGAAGAAGCGCCACATTCTGAAACTGGTCGAATGTCGCCGCTATCCCGTCCCTGAGAACGTCTTTCGGCTCCATGTACGAGCCCACGAGCTTGGGCTTCTCCATCAGAACCCTCCTCACGGTTTGAACACTTGTCTCGTCCGTCGGCTCGACGGCACAGCGCGCGAGGCTTGGTAATGTGGTTGATCCGGCTTCTGATGAGTCGGTCGAGAGCGCCCTCTATCTCTTTGGCAATCGCCATGTTCTTCTCCTCCTCGGAGGTGAAGAGGGGTCGAGTGTGCGGGAGGCGCATGCCCGATCAACTGCCGGCTTGACGACCTCGCCTTGCGGAGGGTAGGATGCTGGTATCCGCCCCCTGCGGGCGAGAATACGTGGTGATCCGGAGGATACATAGGTTGGAGAAGGCCCGGCCCTAGGGTACGATCTCGATCGTCCGGCTGACCGTCTTGGTCTGCCCTTTGTATGTCGCTCTGACGGTCACATCGAGCCGGCACGCGTGCGGAAGCCAGTAGTTCCGAACCGCATATCCGTGCTCGTCCAGCTCGAGCGGCCCGCCCTTCGTGTCGTTGTCGTCCGCTCCCTGCTGAGATGTCTCCAGCACGATCTTCGTGCCCGGCTTCGCCGCCACACTCACGTACGTGGAATTCGCGCCCACGTGCTGCGGAATTCCCGAATACGGCCTCGTCCAGACGAGGAGGCGCGGACCGGAACTCATGGCGATGATCTCCTGGGCAAGTCGGCGGCGGATTTCGGCAAGCCGGGCCGGGTCGCGGGAATAGGCGAGCGCATCCGGCGCAACCGAGCGGCAGAGCTCGTCGGCCGGCTGCCGAGGATCGAACTCCTCCGCCACTTCTCCGAGCTCCTGCTTCACCTTCGCGGCAAGTGAAGTCAACAGCCACATGTATTCGTAATCCTCGATGCCGTCGCGGAGAGCCTCGTAGCGCATCGAGTCTATCGGGCCGTTCGCGCCTGGGTAGACGATCCAGCTCTCTCCGGGCGGATACCAATAGCGTGTGGCGGTGGTGTAGGGGTCGTCGGTCCAGGCGGTCAGGCCCCAGTGCAGGTAGCCTATCAGGTCGTAGCGCCAGTTCAGCCAGTGAATGATGCGCGTCTTGATGGCCGGATAGTCAACACAGCGATTGGCGCGTACTTGTGCACCAGCCGGGAAGCCTCGCGATAGGCCCGCACGTCGGAGGGCTCGTCCATTACGTGCACAAGCGCCCTGTCCAGCCATCCGCGCCGGCGCATGTGCTCCTGCAGGGACGGAAGCAGCTTGGGCCCGATCTCATCGCCCGGAACGACCTCCCTCTTGCCGGTCTTGCGGTCGGTGACGGTCATATCGGCAAGGCCGCCCCGGTATTGCCCGTTCACCTTCTCGATCTTGCCCACGCCGAAAACCTCGATCTTCTCGGCCATGCCGTGGCGGTCGCAGATCTCGACCCAGCGGTCGAAGATCGAGAAATCGAAGGAGAACCCGCCGTCCGGCTCGCGGAAGCACGTGACCATCTGGTCGAGGAGCGTCCGGGTCACATTCTGCCGATGCGCCGCCGCGTTCGCAATGTACTTGTCCAGCATCGTCCAGTATTCCTCAGACCAGGGCTTGAGCTTGTAGCGCTCCCAGACGTCGAAAGGCTCGAACCAGTTAGCGTAGTAGAGATGCCGCTCGCCGGGAACCGCGAACGGCCACACGATCAGCTTCACGGAAGCGTCCCTGCCGCCGCCATCCCACTTGACCTGAACGGCGCCCGTGTACTCGCCGGCTTCGGCGTTCTTCGGAACGTGGACGGTCACCCAGATCGGCTGCGCATTCCCAGCCTCGACGTTCATCTCCTCGTTTTCGAGCAGTGCATCGGGGACTTTGCACGGCGCGACCGCCACAAGCTCCTCCGGCGGAGTGAATTGGGTGTTCTTCTCCACGAGGATGTAGGCCACGAAACGGCATCGGCACTCCGAGGCGGGAATCGTCTTCCCTCCGGGACCGCGCAGGTCGCCGATGCTTGCGCTGAGATTCGCGATGGGTCGCTCGCTTCGAACGACTATCTGGCCGTGCTCCCACTCATCGCGTGCGGCCTCGAGCACGACCTCAGCCCGGGCGTTCGGCGGGGGTTTGGCGGACTGAAGCACATTGGTCAGCGAATCCACTGTCCAGAGCTGCACGTCCTCCGCACCGGCGGCGAACGCGCTCGCCCGACTGATGAGAACAACCGCGGCGATTGCGGGCAGGAATCTCAAGCGAGCCATTGTGAACACTCTCCCAGCTATAAGAACCGCTTCAGCCACTCGATGATTCGGTCGGTGAACT
>JBDRFQ010000292.1:0-9545 GCA_043818685.1 Candidatus Eiseniibacteriota bacterium | reverse complement strand
ACTCCTCAGCCCGAAGAGGCCCTTCTTGTAGTGGAGAAGCGTGTGCCAGTACGGATCCTCGTGAAGCCTCTCCCGAAAGGCGATCTCCAGCAGAGCCGACAGGTAGGCGTCTTCCGGGACGGGCTCCGGGGATGCGGCGAGAAGCGAGGCGGGGAGGAGGAAAAGGAGAAAGGGGAGCAGGCGGATCTGACAAGCCGTCCGTCCACTCCCCTTTCCGCAGCGCAATCGAGAAAGCCTCTAGCCCGCCGAGAGCACCCTCTCGATGTTGTTCAGAACATCGATGTGGGTCACGTCGTCGGAGGTGTAGATGTTCGAGAAGTTCGCCTGCAGCAGGCTGTACAGGCCGGCCCTCTCATCCACGGGGACGTCGAGAAGCACGGCCAGGGTGGTCAGGTACTCCCCTCTTCCCTGGGACATGTCCATGGCCAGGTTGTCCATGTTGTCGCCGACGAACTTGTTCAGCTTCTCGTGGGACACCAGGACCGCGGCCCGTTCGCACTCGAGCGTCCCCGAGCTGATCCCGAAGGTCTGGTTCCCGAAGGAGCCGTTGAAGGTGGCTGCGCAGATCTGGGAGAGCAGCCCCTCCTTCCCCTCGAAGATGATCGTTCCGATTCCGCAACCGGTGTTGCCTCGGCTTGCGTACGACTCCCCGGCGAGAGCCAGCGCGCAGCAAGCCGCAATCGCCAAGACACCGAATCTCCTCATAGGACAATCTCCTCTCCTTCCGGGTTTTTGGTGAGACGCCGGCCGACCTCGGCGGAATCTCGCGATCCCTGAGCCTCCAGGCAACGGCGACTAGACATCAGCGCCCTTCACACGCCTTGTCCGGACGTTCGCCTCGGCCGGTCGGCCCGAGCCATTCCGGTCGCTGTGAAGAGCATGATGGGCGAGAAGCCCGAATTGCAGCCGCACCATGCTCTTACGACAAACCAGAATATGGATGATGTTGATGAGCTCCGCAAGAGAAAAAAGTGCGCACCAGGGGGAGGCCGCGAGCGCGCCGGGCTTCCCCGCGCGGCATGGTCTTCACTCGGTCCGCTACCTCCGAACAATGCGGCGGATGAACGAGCCCGGGACGGCGAAGAGGTCGAGGCCGCGGGAATCCGTTTTCGGGCGGCTCCAACTCCCGTCCGGGCTCGCCCGAGGCCCCGCGACGACGAAGGATGTTCGGCCATGATATCATGGGGCGATCTGTTTGCGCCGTCGACGGCCAGGCCGTCGGTCCGGGAAGGCCCTCAAACCTCACTGGCGGAGTCGGCGTGGGGTCTGCTAGAATGAGACTCGCTGTGGTTCCTTGTGAGACGGCGTCCATCCGGCGGGACGATTCCCGACGCGCGCTCGTCGCCCCGCGAGGGATCATCGCGAGGTGTTCGAGCTCCTTCGCGTCTGGATTACCGGAGGGGCGAGGTGTCGTTGATCCCCGGCAAGATCTTCCGAGCTGAATGAGGAGCCGAGAGATAATGGAAGACATCATCTACTTGGACAATGCAGCGACCAGTTTCCCCAAGCCGGATGTGGTGCACGATACCGTTCATCAATTCTACAAGTCGAACGGGGTCAATCCGGGCCGCACGGGCTGCGATCTCGCGCTCAAGGCCGGGAAGATGATCCACGAAACCCGCAAGGAACTCTCCTCGTTTTTCAATAGGAGCCTCGTGGAGGCGGGCAGACCTCCCGACCCGAACCGGCTCGTCTTCACCCTGAACGCCACGATGAGCCTCAATCTGATCATCAACGGGACGGTGGGCCCCGGCGACCATGTGGTCACGACGATGCTCGAGCACAACTCCGTGATCCGCCCCGTGAACCACAAAGTGCGCGAGGGCGCCGAAGCGACCTACGTCAAGCCGGACGACGAGGGGTACTTGGACGCGGCGGACATCCGCAAGGCGATCAGGAAGAACACCAAACTGGTCGTCGTCAATCACGGCTCCAATGTGACCGGCGTGGTTCAAGACCTGAAAGCAATCGGGACGGTCTGCAAGGAAGAAGGGGTTCAGTTCGCCGTCGATTCCGCGCAAACGGCCGGCGTTCTCCCGATCGACATGGCGGAGTGCAACATCAGCTTTCTCTCATTCACGGGCCACAAGGGGCTGTTCGGGCCCACCGGAACCGGCGGACTCTGCGTCGCCGAAGATGCCGAGATCAAGGGGACCGTCTACGGAGGCACGGGTGTCCGAAGCGCCATCCCCCATCACCTCGAGGAGTTTCCGTACCGCTTGGAGGCTGGAACGCTGAACCTCGCCGGGATTGCGGGACTCTCCGCGGGTCTCGCGTGGATCCGGGGCAAGGGGATCGACAACATCTACCGGCACGAGATCGAGCTGCTTCGCCTGCTACAAGATGGCCTGTCCGAAGTTTCCGGGGTGAGGATCTGGGGAACCAAGAAGATGACCGGTCGGGTGGCCACCCTGTCCATGAGCGTCGAGAACTACGACGCTGAAGACGTCGGCACCATCCTCGATGTGGACTACGGAATCCAGACGCGCACGGGACTCCACTGTGCTCCCTTGATCCACGAGCACCACGGCAGCGCCCCCCGGGGCACCGTCCGGTTCTCGGCGGGACCGTTCAACACGAAGGAGCACATCGAGAACGCGGTGCGGGCGGTGGCCGAGATCGCTTGCGATCGCTGCTCGCGCGTGAATGTGTAAGAAGCCCGGGCTGGTGCCGTGTCCCGGAGATCTCCTCCCCTCCGGCCGGCCCTCGCGGTCCCGGGCTCTGTTGCTCCTCCTCGGCGTATCTCCTTGATACGCCGTCGTCGCGTCTTGCCGGGAACCACGATTGCTCACCCGGATTGACAAGGCACTTCCGGGACACGACACAGACTCGATCCGTCGAAATCGCTCGAGCCTCATCGGCGTTCGGGGACGGAGCGAGAGGGCGGCCCGGCGAGTCCCGCGGCCCGCTGTCGACAAGAAACCACCGGGGCACGACGTTAGACCAAGGCCGAGTAGACGAGCTCGACAACCGCTCGAACCTCCGCTCCGAGCTTGTAGTTTTTCGAAATCTCGATCAACTGGTCGGCGCAGTTGTGGCAGGGCGCGGCGATGATCTTCGCCCCGGTGGCGCGGATTTGCTCGGCCTTGGCTTTGCCGGAGGCCACCCGACGCTCTCCATACTCGCTCATGGAGAGCATCCCGCCGCCTCCTCCGCAACAGTAGTTGTCCACGCGGTTCGGCGTCATCTCGACGAAGTCCTTGACCGCCTGCCTCAGTATCCGGCGCTGTGGCTCGCTGATTCCCCCCCAGCGCACGAGATTGCACGGGTCATGAAGCGTGACCCGGTCCGGGTTCTTCTCGGGATCGACCTTGATCCTCCGGTCGTCGAGGTACTCCTCGAGGAGCTCGAGGATGCTGCGCACGGGGATGGGGTACTCTCTCTCGAGCCAGTTCGGTCCCTCCCATCGAAACGAGCGAAACCCGTGACCGCATTCCGAGAGGAGGACCTCCTCCACGCCCAGCCTCTTGGCCTCCTCCATCACGCGCCTCGTCAACTCCTCGGCCGCCCGGTCGTCCCCCGAGTAGAACCCGTAGTTGGTCACGTCGTAGGATCTGCTCGTGGTCGTCCAGCTCTCCCCCGCGGCGTGGAACACGCCCGCCGCCGCCATGAAGGACAACGGGAAGAATTTCACCTCTCGCGGATTGACGAGATAGAGGACACGCTTCCCGCTCTCGTCGACCGGGATTCGCACCGACTTCTGGCCCATTTCGATCTGCAGGTCCTCGCCGAGCCACTCGGTGGTGGAGAGGAACTCCTCTCTTGGTATGGCCATCTGGTTTCCGGTGTGTATTTGGTTGTCCACGGTTCGCTGAAGACCTGCGGGTACCTTGCCGAGTGCGGCCAGGAGTTTACGGCCGGCGCGGATGACAGCCGCCACGTCGAGACCCATGGAGCAGTGAAGGCCGCAGCGCCCGCAGGCCGTGCACCTGCCGTAGACGGCTTCGACGAGCTCCTCGATCGCGCGCGGGGTCAGGTCCTGCGCGCCGACCAGGAAAGGCGCCGTTCTGCCGAGAAAGGTGTGATAGCGGCGGTAGTGGCTGATGACCTTGCCCGCCTTCGCCCCGGGCACGTTGCGAGGATCGGGCTCGGCCTGATAGATGTGGCATGTCTCTGCGCAGAGCCCGCACCGAACGCAAGCGTTCAGGTGATAGGAAACGGGGCCGCGGACGGCTCGCGCGAGGGCTTCCCGCGCCCTCTCGTCATTGCCGATCGACATGCGGTCGCTCCGAGATGATTTTCCGGGGCGGGTAGACTCCCCGATAGCCGAGCCGGTACCCGTAGTCCGCCTTGGCCGCGAAGAAGAAGACGCAGTGCCGGAGTTTTCCGAGCGGCAGATACAGGAAGATCAGGGCCGCGTAGACCAGAAAGGGGAGCTGGCTTCGAGAACCGACGCTCGAGCCAAGCGCCATGCCCAGGAGACCGCAGACCGCGAGAACCGCGAAGTGGTCTTCAGGTGCGCTTATGGCCCGAAGATTCCGGGAAGCCAGGCGCCCCGCGACCAAGACCAGTCCGGCGATGAGAGAGAGCACGAAGAGTGGGCGGCAGAGAAAGAGCATCCGCGCGCCGCTTTCGGGCGCCAGCAAGATGAGGGGGATGCTCGCCAGAGAGAAGATCGCGCCCGCGTGCAGGAGAACTCCCGCGGCGTATTTCACCGGGTGGCGCCGGGCGGATTCCTTCCGGGACGGCATCATCGCGGCGGTGAAGCTGTGGATGACGCCCTTGCCCGGGGAGCCCGCGCGGCTGCTGAAGTCTCTGCGTCCGGAACCTCTCGAGACGATCACCTGGGCGCCCAACGCGACCGCCGCCCAGAGGATGCAAAGCCAGACCATCGCCGCGACGATCGGTGGCGGGTTCATGCGAGTCCCTCAGACGCAGCCGTCGGGCTTGGGCAGCCCGGCGATGCGGCACGCGCCGCGCGCGGGCCCCGAGGTGAAGAGCTTGTAAACTTCCCGCAGGCTGACGCCTGTCTCCTTGCACAGAAGGCGAACGGGGGGGGCAAGGTCATGCTCCTTCCAGTACTCGTGGATGAAGCTGATCACCGCCCAGTGCTTCTCGCCGAGCCCGTCGATGCCCTCTTCCTGCGCCACCGCCGAGGCGACGTCGTCATCCCAGAGGCCCGGATCCACCATGAATCCTTCCTCGTCGAACTTGATGTCCTTTCCCCGTACTTCCATGCTGTCTCCTCCCGCATAGACCCGGAAACAAGTCTATCGCAGGCAAGCCCGCGGGACCACCCTCTTGGTCCGGCCCGAATCGCCCTCGGGCGACCGTCGTGCGGTCTTGAACATGCGGCCCGGCCGCACCTGGCGTCTATGTCGTCCGCATCGTCACCGGGAGGTCGCAGGCCGCGCGGAAGCTGACGCTCGTTCGATAAACGGCGCCCGACTCTTCTCCTCGTTTACTATATTGATTTCGAAAGCGCCTCGGCCGGCGGGGAGCGAACCGGCCCACGCCGGAGGGAATCGCCCCGGCGCGGCGGCAACAAAAGGAGACGCGGATGAGACACGGAATCGCGGCGTTGTCGGCGGCGACGCTGATCCTGCCCCTGCTCGCGGGGTGCGCGGGGGCGGAGCACCGGCGGGAGGACGCGCATGGACACGGAGCCGCCGGCACCGCGGGTCGGCATCACCGCTTTGAGGACGCCGAGGAGTGGGCGCGGGTCTTCGACGCGGACGGTCGGGACGAATGGCAGCGGCCGGACCATGTTCTCACGTTCCTCGATCTTCCTCGCGACGCGAAGGTGGCGGACATCGGCTCGTCGACCGGCTACTTCGCCGTCCGTTTCGCCCGGGCGCTTCCGGAGGGCCGGGTTTACGGCGTCGACATCGAGCCGAACATGGATCGGTATCTAAGAGAGCGGGCGGTGGATGAGGGGTTGGAAAACCTCATCGGCGTTCTCGGGCTTCCCGATGATCCGCGCATCCCCGAGCCGGTCGACCTGATCTTCCTCTGCAACACCTACCATCATATCGAGGGCCGTGCGGAGTACTTCGCCGAAAGGCGCCGCGATCTTCTCCCCGGCGGGAGGATCGCCGTCGTCGACTACCTGCCCGGAGATCTTCCGGTGGGACCGCCTCCCGCCATGAAGATCGCGCCGGAGGCGGTCGCCGAGGAAATGAACCAGGCCGGCTTTCGGATGGTCACCCGCGACGGGGGGCTTCCCTACCAGTACATTCTGCTCTTCGAGAAAAGCAAAGATCCGGGCTTCTGATTCTCCCCTCGGCGCCTCTCCTACTTCGCGCCGGTCGTCTCGATCAGCTCGACGCGGCCCGACCCGCCCTGGACGGCTTCTTCGAGCACGAGCCCGACGCCGGGCGCGTAGTACTTGTGCTCGGAGATCCCGGGTTCGAGACGGGTCCACTCCTTCGTCTCTAGGCAGTTCGTGTACGTTCCGAGGGTGCGGGCACGGGGCTGACCGTCGGGTCGCCGCCCCGGACGCGGCCCCCCGTCTGTTTCGACTATTCTCTCGCTTCCCATGTAGGGTACAATCGCTCCGGACCACGATCTCGAGGAGGGACCGGAAATGGAAACGACCCCAACGAACATGCCGCTGCTTGGGGATCCCTTCCCCGACCTCACCGCGGACACGACACACGGCCCGATGAGCATCCCCGGAGACCTCAAGGGAAAGTGGTTCGTCCTCTTCAGCCGCCCGGCGGCCGCCCGCCGGAAGAGCGCTCCGCGCCGGGAGAGCATATACTGAGCTGAAGGAAACGAAACCCGCCGCGGAGGATCGACCGGGGCGGAGATCTGTGAAAGATACATCGCGCGTTCTCGGAACGAGGGAGGAGATGCGGTCGTGAAAGGACTCGGCTGGAGAGGCATCTTGGGGCGCCGGGCTCCGTTTGCCGCTTCCGTCCTCGTTTGGATCGGTCTGGCCTTTTGCCTGGCGGGGGCGACGCCGGCCCTCTCCGCGGACTACGGGCCGGAGGCCTCCCTCGATCCTTCCCCGACCCGGCTTCCCGACCGCATCATCCTGACCTGGACGGGGGAACCCTCCACCACGCAGGCGGTGACCTGGCGCACGAACAACAAGATCAAGGATGCGTTCGCCGAGATCGCCCGCGCGGACGCCTCGCCCGATTTCCACGAGGGCGCGCGGCGGGTCCGGGCGAAGAGCGAGGCGCTTCGGACACGGAGCGGCGCGGCCCGCTTTCACTCCGTCGAGTTCACCGGCCTGGAGCCGAACACCGTGTACGCTTATCGCATCGGAAGCAAGTCGGGCTGGAGCGAGTGGTTCCAGTTCCGGACGGCAGCGGGGGAGCCGGGCCCGTTCTCCTTCATCTATCTCGGCGACGCGCAGAACAACATCCTCGCCGTGTGGTCGCGGGTCATTCGGGCGGCGTATGCGGCGGCTCCGGATGCGCGCTTCCTCCTTCATGCGGGGGACCTCGTGACCGACGGCGACAGCGACGCTCTTTGGGGGGAGTGGTTCCATGCGGGAGGATGGATCCACGCCACGGTTCCGGCCATCCTCGTCGCCGGGAACCACGAGTACGTGGACGAAGGCAGGCTGAACGACCACTGGCGCGCGCAGTTCACGCTTCCCGAAAACGGGGTCCCGGGTCTCGAGGAAACGGCCTACTTCATCGACTACCAAGGGGCGCGCATCGTCGTGCTGAACTCCTGCGAGAAGCTGGAGAGGCAGGCGGCATGGCTCGAAGGCGTCCTCTCCGACAATCCGAACGCCTGGACCGTCGTGGCGTTTCATCATCCGGTCTACTCGGCCGCGGGGGATCGGGACAATGAGAAACTGCGGCGCCTTTGGAAGCCGCTCCTCGATCGCCACGGCGTGGACCTCGTGCTGCAAGGACACGATCACGCCTACGCGAGGGGGAAGAACCTGCCCGGCGAGGCGGGAGCGGGCGGCGTTGAGCAAGGGCCGATGTACGTCGTCTCCGTCAGCGGCCCCAAGATGTATGAACTGACTTCCGACCGGTGGATGGACCGCGCCGCGGAAAACACGCAGCTTTTCCAGGTGATCTCCGTTGACGGTGACACTCTGCGCTTCGAGGCGTTCACGGCCACCGGCGCGCTTTACGACGCCTTCGATCTCGTGAAGGGCGAGGGACCGGGGAGCCGCCTGATCGACCGCTGCCCGCCGGGGCTGCCGGAGCGAACGTTCTAGATACCCCCCGCTCGTCCGCTCGACGGACAGAAATCCAACCCTCGGAGACTGCTGGCGTTACCGCTGCCCTGCCGATCAGCATTCGCGCCTTCTTGCGTCAACGAGACACAAGTGGTTGAGATTCCGGGGAAGCCATGCTCATTCCTGAGGATTGAGTCTGCTGTCGCCGGAAAGGCCGCCGGCGCAATCAACGCGACCACGCTCCCGGTACCTCTGGTGCGTCGCCGGTACCGAGATCATCGCGGGGCGGTACCGGGCGGTCTGCGGCTCGCCGCGGCGAGGCGGGCGCGCGCGGCGTCCCCCACCCGGTAGGGATCGATCTCCGCGGCCCGCCGGTAGGCGGCGATCGCCTCCCCAGGCTTTCCCTCCTTCATGAGCAGGTCGCCGCGCGCGATCTCGACGCCGCCGTGCATCGGGTCGAGCGCGGCCGCCTGCGCCAGCATCCCGCGCGCCTCCTCCCGCCGGTCCTGCTTGATCATGAGCTGGGCGATGAGGAGGCAGATGTCCGGGTGGGGCCGCAGGGCGAGAGCCGCACGGAGCGTGTCCTCCGCCTCTCCGTCCCTCTCCATAAAGAGGAAGACCTTTCCCATCGTCCGGAGCACCTCGCGGTTCCGCGGCGAGCGGTCGGCCGCCCGGCGGATCGAGTCCAGCGCCTGATCCAAGCGGCCGGCCCGGAGGTAGATGTTGGCGCGATCAAGAAGGCCGAGGACCGGCATCATCTCCTTCGGGTCGGGGAGGGGCTCGCCTGAATCCGGAAGCGCCGCGCCGCTCACGTAGCCGAGCGCCTCGAGGCGGAGACGGCTTTCGAGATCGAGGGGCTCAGTCGATGCGGCGATCTCTTCGAGACTCGGGCCGCGCGCCAGGCGCGCCTCGAGCTCGGAAGCGAGCGCGTCCGCAACCTCGCGCGCGGGACCCGATCCGCCCGCGAGGTTGTTCTTCTCTTCCGGATCGGCGCGAAGGTCGTAGTACTCCGGCCGCGGCGCGAGGATGTACTTGTCGCCGTGGCGCCTGAGCCCGTAGATCGGCGACCACCCGGCGTCGAAGTACGGGGCGAGCGTCTCGATATAGATTGCGCGATCAGGTGAGAGCGGCCCGAGAAGGCTCTTCCCGTCGACCGCACGCTCCCCCAGGGCGCCGAGAAGATCGAGAACCGTGGGAAACACGTCGGCGGTCGAGACGACGCCACCGCCCGCGATGTACGGCCCGCGGAAAACCCCGCGGCAGGAGAGGATGAGCGGGACGCGTATCGTGGACTCGTAGATCAGCATCGTGTGGGTCGCTTCGTCGTGTTCCCCGAGCCCCTCGCCGTGGTCGGCGACCGCCACGACCAGCGTGTTCTTCGAAAAGCCGTTCTTCCCGAGCGCGTCCAGGAGCCGCCCGATCTCGCTGTCCATGTACGCGATCTCCCCGTCGT
>JBDRFQ010000291.1:0-2547 GCA_043818685.1 Candidatus Eiseniibacteriota bacterium | reverse complement strand
ACAGTTCATCGCAATATACCACAGCGGAAGGGCGCGCCCAATCGTTTCTCGCGACATCCGCCAGCCGCGACGGGGCGCCTTGACACCCCGGGGGCGCGCTCCTAGACTCAAACGAGCCCGGAAGCCGCCGAATCTCTAACTCCCGAGCCCGAAGAAGGTTCGACGGACCCGGCGGAGGATCCGGGACCGACCGCGCGGGAGGACGCTCATGAAGACGGACAAGGAGGAGATCCGGCCGATCTGCCCGCACTGCGAGAAGACGATCGAGCGGCTCCTCGAGGTGAAGGGCCGGTGGCACGAGACGGTGCGGGTCGTCTGCTGCCCGTTTTGCAGGAAGATTCTGGGCGTCTGGGGGTCGCACTAGCGGCGGCGAGCGGCACGCGAAGGAGAGCTTGATCGTGATCCGGCTGTACAACACGATGACCCGGAAGATCGAGCCTTTCGAGCCTCTCGATCCGGAGAAGGTCGGCCTCTACACGTGCGGCCCCACGGTGTACCAGTACGCCCACATCGGGAACTTCCGGACCTACGTGTTCGAGGATGTTCTCAAGCGGGTGCTGACGGAGGCCGGCTTCCGGGTCAGGCACGTCATGAACGTGACCGATGTGGGGCATCTCGTATCCGACGCGGACACCGGCGAAGACAAGATGGAGAAGAGCGCCGCCCAGCGGGGCAAGTCGATTCACGAGGTCGCCGACTTCTTCTGGCAGGCGTTTCGAACCGACATGCGGAGGCTCCACATCCTCGAACCGGATGTGTGGTGCAAGGCGACCGAGCACATCACGGAGCAGATCGATCTCGTGCGGCGCCTTGAGGAGAGGGGCTTCACCTACCGCCTGGAGGACGGCATCTACTTCGATACCTCCAAGCTCACGGACTACGGGCGGCTCGCGCGCCTCGACCTCGACGGGCTCCAGGCGGGGGCCCGCGTCGAGATGGTGGAGGGGAAGCGGAACCCCACCGACTTCGCGCTCTGGAAGTTCTCGCCGAAGGGGAAGAAGCGGCTGATGGAGTGGGAAAGCCCCTGGGGCACCGGCTTCCCCGGCTGGCACATCGAATGCTCCGCGATGTCGGTCCGGTACCTCGGGGAGCGGTTCGACATTCACTGCGGCGGCGTCGATCACGTTCCGATCCACCACACGAACGAGATCGCCCAGGTCGAGGCCGCGTACGGGCACGAATGGGTGCGCTGGTGGATGCACGGCGAGTTTCTCGTCCTGCCGGCCAAGGAGGGGGACGGGGGCGGGGAGGCCGCGAAGATGGCGAAGTCGGGCGAGAACTTCATCACCGTCGAAACGGTGAAGGAGAGAGGGATCGATCCCCTCGCTTACCGGCTCTTCTGCCTCAACGCTCACTACCGGGCCCCGCTCACCTTCACGTGGGACGGGCTCGCCGGATGCGCCAACGCGCTCGACCGGATCCGCAACCGCGTCGTCGAGCTTCGGAGGCGCGGGGCCGGCGCCGCGGCCGAGGCGCACCGCGCGGCGTTCCTCGATGCGTGCGCGGACGACCTCAACATGCCGCGCGCCCTCGCGGCTTTCTGGGGCGTCCTTCGGGACGAGGGTCTTTCGCCCCGGGACCAGTACGCGACCCTCCTCGAGATGGACCGCGTTCTCGGCCTCGGCGTCGACTCCATGGAAGCGGTGGAGGCCGAGCTCGACGCGGAGACCGAGGATCTCGTGCGGCGCCGGAACGAGGCGAGGAAGCGGAAGGACTTCGCGGAGGCCGACCGGATCCGCGACGAGCTGCTCTCCCGGGGGATCGTGCTCGAGGACACGCCGCAGGGGACCCGCGCGCGGCGCAGGCCCGGCGAGCTCGGCTGCAACTAGTGTCGTGTCCCAGAAGTACCTTGTCAATCTGGGTGAGCAATCGTGGTTCCCGGCAAGGCGCGACGACGACGGCGTATCAAGGAGATACGCCGAGGAGGAGCAACGCAGCCGGGGGCCGCGAGGGCCAGCCAGGGGGGAAGGTATTTCTGGGACACGACACTAGCCCGCGCCGGGGAACCAGTGCTTCGCGTTCCCCTTTTCCTTGTCCCAATCGATCAGCTTCTCCATCCCCCCGATGCCGGCTCGGATACAGTCGGTGATGTTCTCCTCGAAGTCGATGACCGTGTCGGTCGGATGCCAGGGAACGACGTCGGAAACCGTGCAGATCGCCCCGGTCCGGAGGCCGAAGAGACCGCCGAGCGTGAAGAGGGTGCCGTTCTCCATCTCGATGTGGAGGGCACCCATCGCGGCGACATCGCGAAGCCGGTCGATGCGCGAGGGGAGAAGGTAGCCTGCGCGGGACATGGAGGCGAGCGCATCTCCCTCTAGGACTTTGTTTTCGGCGTAGAAGGCATCCACGGAAAACGTGATCCCGACGTGGTAGCGGGCGCCGGCGTTCTCGGCCGCGGCGATCAGAGCGAGTACCGCCTGGTGATGCGCGAGGGCGGGGTAGGTCTCCCATGCGTAGGCGCGCGAGGTCCCGTCCTCGCGGATCGCGCCGGAGGAGACGACGAAATCCCCCTTCCGCACGTCCTTGCCGATCCCGCCGCTCGTGCCG
>JBDRFQ010000290.1:0-3457 GCA_043818685.1 Candidatus Eiseniibacteriota bacterium | reverse complement strand
CCCTTCACGTCGAACGCGCCCTCGGCGCGCATCCGTCCCCCCTTCCCGGTCACGCGCACGGAGGCGCGGGCGGACCCCGCGAGGGTGTCCACCCCCGCGAGTGCCCGGAACTCGGCGAGCGAGGGGATCTCCGCCTCCAGCCTGCCGTCGATCGCGCCGTCGAAGCCGGCGAACCCGCCGAACCGGGCCTCGGCCCTCTCGGTTCGGACGACGCTCTCGTCCACGGAGATCCCGCCGGGAACCACGGAGCCGGCCACGCTCGCCTCCCGCACCCGCACCCTTTCCACCCGCGAGTCGGCGAGACGAACGGCGATTCGCCCCTTGAGCTCCTTCAGCTCCTGTCCGCTTCCTTTCCAGGTCAAGGTTCCGTTCAGGTCCGAGGCGGTCCGCCCGGCGAGCCCCGGAGAGAAGCGGGCAGGGTCGAAGCGCTCGAAAGCGAGAGAGAGCCGGCTTTCCCCGCCGTTCTCGAGGTCGAGAGAGCCTTCGCCCTCGATGCGCGCCCCGGCCGCCTCCGCGGCCAGCCGTTCGACGCGCACCTTCGCCCCCTCGATCACGCCCGCCGCCCGGAGCCTCTCGAAGGGGATCCCCCCCGCCTCGCCCGCCGCTTCGCACGAAAAGGAAAGCGAGTCGGCGCTCCCCGCAAACCGGAGACGTCCCTCCGCGCTGATCGTGCGGCTCTCCTCCCGCCCGGTCGCCGAGCGGAGGACCTCAGCGATGTCGAGTGGGGAGAAGACCAGCTCGCCCCGCCCGCGGATCGGAGAGCCGAGCACGTACGCCCCGGCGTGATCGATGCGGCTCCCAAGAGCCCGGCATGTGACCGCGAGCGAGCACGCCTCCGCCGGACCGAAAACCGCGCTCCCCTCGAGGCGGAGGGGGAAGCCCCTCCCCGACGGAAGAACGATCTCTCCGGCCAGCGCGTCGATCGAGAGGAGCCACGATTCTCCCTCCGTTCGGAGCGAGGCGGCGAGCGAGATCCCGCTCCCCCGAAAGGTTCGGTCCTCAACCGTTCCGCCCTCGATGAGAATGCGATCGGCGCCGACGGGGAGCGCCGGGAATCGGGTGCCGTCCCCCCCCTCTCCGGCGCCGCGCGCGACCCGCACGGCCGGTCCGACGATCCGGAGCTCTTTCAGCCGGCGCGGGGAACGGACCAGCTCGACCGGGGAGTAGCGCGCCTCGACGCGCGCGAGGCCGACCTCGGTTCCGCCGGACGTGCGCACCTCGACGTCCTCGAGGGTGACACCGGTCAGGATGGACCCTCCCACGCGCCCGATCGTCACCTCGGCCCCGACACGCCGCGAGATCTCCCGCTCCAGCGCCTTCATCGTCGTCTCCGCGATGTACGAACGGCGCAGCGTCCCCACGACGACGAGCCCGCCGATCAAGAGGACCGCGACGATCAACAGATGAATGAACCGCCCGCCTCTCGCCATCTCAAAACGCCTGCCCGATGCTGAAGTGAAACACCGAGTCCGGCTCCCGGTCGCCCGTCTGCTCCACCCGCGGCTTCAGCTTCCGCGCGTAGTCCAGCCGGAGCGGCCCCACCGGCGTGTAGAGACGAAGCCCCGCCCCGGCCCCGTATCGAAAGTCGTCGGCGCTCGTCTCCTCCGCGTCCGCGGTGAGCCGGAAATCCGCCCCGTTGATCCTCCCGATGTCCTCCCACGCGTTCCCGCCGTCCGCGAACAGAACGCCCCCGAAACGCCAGAAGAGGCGGAAGCGGAGCTCGATCGAGAGGAGGAGCAGGTGGTCGCCCGGGCCGATCGTGTCCTCCCGGTAGCCGCGCACCGTGTTCGCCCCTCCCAGCCGGAAGCGCTTGTAGTCGGGGAGCGTGCCGCCCGCCGCGAGCGAGCGGAGGGCCCCCGCCTGCAGCCGCCCCGCGAGAACCGTCCTGCCCCCGGCGCTCCGGTACGCCGTTCCGCCGATCACACCCTTCAAGAACTCGTTGTCTCCGCCGAGCACGCTCCCCGCGAACTCGGTGTTCGCGTGCACCCGGGTGCCGCGCGAGGGGTCGAGGAGGTGGTCCCGCCCGTCCCGTTCGGCGCTGAGCCCGAGGCTACGGGTGACGTCCGGCTCGAGAAGCGCCGGGTCGACCGGTTCGGTCGGGTCTCCCGCGTCCGCGTACTCGAACGAGTAGGTGATCCACCCCTTTGCGATCTTGCTGAACTCCCTCGAGAGGGAGAGGCTCGCCGTCGTTTCGTTCAGGCGGTAGCGCCCGACCACGCGGTCCTCCCTCCCGTCCTCCTTGATCACGAAGTTCTCGATGTTCAGCCGCTGGTGCGCGATCTTCCAGAGGCCCACGGTTCGAGTCCCGAACATCCACGGCTCGATCAGGCTGATCTCGTACCTGTGCTCGATGGGACGATCCGAGTAGAGGTCGGAGTACACCACCTCGAGGGCCAGCCGCCTCCCGGTCCGGAGCCAGTTTCGATTGCTCCAATCGACCGAGGTCCGGAACCGGTCCTCGGTGCCGAACCCTCCTCCCACACCGAAGGAGCGGACGTTCTTCTCCCTCACCTCGATCCGAATCGGAACCGTGTTTTCCGCGGTGAGCGGCTCCCGCACGATCGCGACGTTCGAATAGAGGCCGGTCCGGTAGATCCGGTCCCGGCTGTCCAGAAGGCTCCCGCGGTGGAACCAGTCCCCCTCGCGGAAGGTGAGCTCGCGGACCACGAAGCGTTCCCGCGTCTGATCCGTCCCGGTCGCCACGATCGGCCCGATGCGTACGCGCGGCCCCGAATCGACCCGGAAGACGAGCCTGGCCCGCGCCCCCTCGATCCGCTCCTCCTCCTCCACCGCCGCATCCGGGTAGCCCCTCTCCGCAAGAACGGTCTGAATGCGGGCCCGGTCGCGGCCGAGGAACTCCCGGTTGTACGGAGAACCCTCCCGAAGAGCCAGCTGCCCGAGAACCTGCTCGAGCGGGACGTCGGGGAGTCCTTCGATCCGGATCGCATCGAGAAGGGTCCGCGGGCCCTCGTCGAGCACGACCCGCACATCGACGGTTCTCCGGTCCCCGCTCCACGCAACCTGAGTTTCCGCCGCCCGCGCGTCGAGGAATCCGAGGCTCCTGTAGTAATGGATCACCTGCTCGAGGTCCTTCTCCAGCCACCGCGGGCGATAGCGTCCGGACCGGAACCATCCGCCCCTGCTCTTCTCCATGCGGGAGAGGATCTCCTTGTCGGAAAGCGCCTTGTTTCCGTCGATCACGAGCTTCCGTATCGGCGTGGAGGCGAGCGTGCGCGGCTCGTACGCCCCGGCGGGGGATGCGAGGAGAAGGAGAAGAAGGAGAAGCCGAGCGGCCCGCGCCCACGCGCGGCGCCGAGGCCCGCCCCGGTTTCTTTCCGTCCCGATTCGTTCCACCGGCTCCGTCCGGGCGGATCTCCTTGCCCCGCCGCCTCGCGTGGGGGATACTCTCCGGTCGTCCCCGACTCCCTCGAGCGAGAGGTGTCCCGTGTTCCCGATC
>JBDRFQ010000289.1:0-14712 GCA_043818685.1 Candidatus Eiseniibacteriota bacterium | reverse complement strand
GAACATCTGAACAAGTACTTCGGCGGACACTGCGTCGTGAACAGCGTGTCCCTCGAGGTCTCCGACGGAGAGCTCTTCGTCCTTCTCGGCCCGAGCGGGAGCGGCAAGAGCACCATCTTACGCATGATCGCCGGCCTTCTCGACGTCGAGGAGGGGCGGGTCCTCTTGAACGGACGGGACGTGACGACCCTCTCCCCGCAGCGCCGGGATGTGGGCTTCGTCTTCCAGAACTACGCCCTCTTCCGGCACATGTCGGTGGCCGACAACATCGAGTTCCCGCTCAGGATCCGCAAGGTCCCGGCCGCGGAGAGAAGGCGGCGCCGCAACGAGCTCCTCGAGATCGTCGGTCTCGTCGGCTTCGAGAAGCGGATGCCGCATCAGCTCTCGGGGGGGCAGCAGCAGCGCGTCGCCCTCGCCCGCGCCCTTTCCCACAGGCCCGAGGTGCTCCTCCTCGACGAGCCCTTCGGCGCCCTGGACGCGAAGATCCGCGCCGAGCTCCGGCGGTCCCTCCGCCGAATCCAGAGCGAGCTCGGGGTCACCACCATCTTCGTGACCCACGACCAGGAGGAGGGACTCGAGCTGGCGGACCGCATGGGCGTCATGAACTTCGGACGCCTCCTCGAGGTGGGACCGCCCACGGAGCTTTACCTCCGCCCCCAGACGGAGTTCGTCGCCACCTTCCTCGGGAAGGCCAACCTGATGGTCGGGGAGTGTTCGACCTCGGGCGTCGTTCTCGGACCGAAGAGAATCCCCCTTGAGGGGCGCATCAATCCCACGGGAGACGAGCGGCGGGTTCAGGTTCTCTTCCGGCCCGAGGACGTGGCCGTGGAGAGCGCACAGGAGACTCTTGGGTGTCCCGCGCTCGGGCAGGCGACCGTGGAGGAGGCGGGATTCGCCGGAGCGGTGGAGAAGATGCGGCTGCGGCTCCCTCCCCTTCCCAAGGTGAGAACGATCTCCCCGCCGGTCCCCTTCGGCGCCAGCTACGTGCTGGTCGAGGCGACCCGCTCTCAACACCAGGCGCGGAGCTACCCGTTGAGAGCGGGAGACAAGGCCTGGGTCGGCGTGCGCCGCATCCATGCCCTTCTCCATCCCGGTCTCAGCCTCCTCCTTGTCCTCGACGACACGCCCGAGGCGGAGGCCGTTCTGGCCTCGGGAGCCCAGATCGCCCGGCTCGCGCACGCCCGGGTCACGGTGCTTGGACTCCCCTCCGGCGGGAACAGAGACCCCGGGTACCTGGACCGTGCCAGGGAGACGATGGGAAGCGGGCTCGCGTCGCTCGAGCTGCGCTCCTCGCCCGACGCGAAGAAAGACGCGGTGAAGCGGGAGACGGAGCGCCAGCACTACGATCTCGTGATTCACGCGCTTCCTGCTGAGGCGAGAGCCGAAACCGCCGAGCAGATCCTCGCGGACGGCGATCACCAACTGCTCTTCCTGCCGCCCGGGCACGCGGTTCCCCGGCGCGTCCTGATCTGCGTGGCCGGTGGGGAGCCGGGAAAGAACGACGTCGCATTCGCGGGGAGGTTCCTTCGCCACCTCGGCGCCCAGGCCACCGTTCTGACCGTGCTCCCCGGTCAAAGCCGCGACGAGAGACTGGCCCGGGGGAGGCGTTTTCTCGACGCATGCGCCCGCACCCTCTCCGTTCTCGGTGTCGAGGGATCCGCCAAGATGAGAGAGGGCCGGACACACGAGGAGATCTCGTCCGAAATCAAACAGGGCGACTACGACATGGTCGTGCTCGGAACGCCTCTCGCCGGGCGCAACGGCCGGGCAACGCTCGAGGGCCTGGCGGGAGATCTGGTGAGAGAACTGAACGGCCTCGCAGTGCTTTTTGTGCGCTCCCGCGAGCGCGAGTAGGGACGGCACGAGGGGCCGGGCCCCGGTCGGAGACGCGCGGTCGTCTCGGGAGGATGCGTGATGCGTGGAAACGGTTGGACGGTCGGACTGCTGAGCCTGGCACTGCTGGGCTCCCCGGCGGGCACGGGATGGGCGAAGGACACAACGATCCTCAACGTCTCGTACGACCCCACCCGGGAGCTCTATCAAGAGTACAACGACGCTTTCGCGAAGATGTGGAGGGAGAAGACCGGCCAGTCGGTCGCGATCAACCAGTCCCACGGGGGTGCGGGGAAGCAGGCGCGCGCCGTCATGGACGGCCTCGAGGCCGATGTCGTCACCCTCGCGCTCGCCTACGACATCGACATGATCGCGAAGATCGGTCTGATTCCGGTGAGCTGGCAGAGCCGGCTTCCCCACAACAGCTGCCCCTACACATCGACGATCGTCTTCCTGGTCCGAACGGGGAACCCCAAGGGGATCCGGGATTGGGACGATCTGGCCCGGCCGGGGATCGCGGTGATCACGCCGAACCCGAAGACCTCCGGCGGCGCGCGGTGGAACTACCTGGCCGCCTGGGGCTACGCGCTGGCGAAGCACGACAACGACGAGAGCGCCGCGAGGGATCTGGTCGGCAAGATCTACGAGAACGTTCCGGTCCTCGACACGGGCGCCCGCGGCTCGACCATCACGTTCGTCGAGCGGGGGATCGGGGACGTGCTGATCGCCTGGGAGAACGAAGCTCTGCTCGTCGTGAACGAGATGAGCCCGGGCGGGTTCGAAATCGTCGCCCCCTCCCTCAGCATTCTGGCCGAGCCTCCCGTTACCGTGATCGACCGGGTCGTGGACAGGCGCGGCACGAGAGAGATCGCGGCGGCGTATCTCGAGTATCTCTACTCGCCCGCCGGCCAAGAGATCGCGGCGAAGCACTACTACCGGCCCCGCACGGAGTCGGTCGCAGAGAAGTACGCCGACCGGTTCCCCGAGGTGAAGCTCTTCACGATCGACGAGGTCTTCGGCGGATGGAAGGAGGCGCAGTCGACGCATTTCGCCGAAGGGGGCGTCTTCGACCGGATCTACGAGGCCGGACGGTAGGGGAAAGAGGAGATGACCGACGCGCGCCGCTCGGTTCTTCCCGGCTTCGGGATCGCGATGGGGTTCACCCTGTCGTACCTCGGCCTTCTCGTTCTGATCCCTCTCGCGGCCCTCTTCCTGAAGGCGGCGAGCATCGAGCCGGGCGACTTCACGCGGACCGTCCTTTCCAATCGGGCGCTGGCGGCGTACCGCCTCAGCTTCGGGGCTTCTCTGGCCGCGGCGTCGATCAACGCCGTCTTCGGCCTCCTGCTCGCCTGGGTTCTCGAGAGATACAGGTTCCCGGGACACAGGCTGGTGGACGGTCTCGTCGATCTCCCCTTCGCCCTCCCCACCGCGGTCGCCGGCATCGCCCTCACGACGCTCTACGACGGCAGCGGTTGGGTGGGCCGGTACCTCGGGGTTCTCGGGATCAAGGTCGCGTACACGCCTCTGGGCGTGATCGCCGCGCTCACGTTCGTCGGGCTCCCCTTCGTTGTCCGGACCGTGCAGCCGGTGCTCCGCGACCTCCCCGCCACGATCGAGGAGGCGGCGGCGAGCGCCGGGGCCGGACGCCTTCAGACTTTTCTTCGGATCATCTTTCCGGAGCTCGTCCCCGCCGTGATCACCGGCTTCACGCTGGCCTTCGCCCGCGGTCTCGGGGAGTACGGATCGGTGATCTTCATCGCGGGGAACATGCCCTCGAAGACCGAGATCGCGCCGCTTCTCGTCATGATCAAGCTGGAAGAGTACGACTACGCGGGCGCCACGGCGATCGCCACGGTGTTCCTGCTCGCCTCGTTCACCATCCTTCTCTTCATCAACATTCTGTCCCTCCGGACGGGCCGCCCGGCGCGCGCCGGATAGAGGGGAGCAGGACGATGCGGTTCGCCTTCGGAGGAAACGGGAGAGAGGCCGGGGGAGCGAGGTCGAGAAGCCTGGCCGAGCCGCCTCCGGTGCGGCGCCTGCTCATCGGCATCGCCATGGCCTTCATGTTGTTGATCTTGATCCTGCCGCTGCTCCTGGTCTTCGCAAAAGCCCTGGAGAAGGGATGGAGCGCCTATGCCGCTTCGGTGACCGAGCCGTTCGCCGCCAAGGCGATCCGCCTCACTCTCCTGACGGCGGCGATCTCCGTTCCGTTCACCCTCCTCTTCGGTCTCGCCGCGGCGTGGGCGATCGCGAAGTTCGAGTTCCGCGGGAAGAACTTGCTCCTCACCCTCATCGATCTTCCCTTCAGCGTTTCCCCCGTCATTTCCGGCATGCTCTTCATTCTCCTCTTCGGGGCCCAGGGGTTCTTCGGTCCGTGGCTTCAGGAGCACGGAATCAAGATCGTGTTCGCCCTGCCGGGAATCGTTCTGGCCACGATGTTCGTCACGTCTCCGCTCGTCGCGCGCGAGCTGATACCGCTCATGCGCTCGCAAGGAAACGAAGAAGAGGAGATGGCGGCGACATTGGGCGCGGGCGGCTTGCAGACCTTCCTCCGGGTGAGCCTGCCCAAGATCCACTGGGGTCTCTTCTACGGCGTGATCCTCTGCAGCGCCCGCTCCATGGGAGAGTTCGGCGCGGTGTCGGTCGTCTCCGGGCACATTCGGGGCCTCACCACCACCATGCCCCTCCACGTGGAGATGCTGTACAATGAGTACCGGTTCGCGGCCGCCTTCGCGGTCGCTTCGCTGCTCACCGTGCTGGCGCTCGTGACCCTGGTGCTGAAGAGCCTCATCGAGTGGAAGGCGGGCGGCGACTAGCCGGTGGAGAGGGATGCGAAGACGATGCGATCGCTGAGACTCGGCTCGCTCCTTGCGGCGTTCAATCTGGGCACGGTGGCGGTGGCCATCGTGTGCGTGGGCGTTGCCGGTGTGACGCTCCTCAAGCGGCTTGCGGACGACCACGCGATCGCTCAGATTAGCCTGGCCGGCACGAGCGCGTTCCAAGCGGTCGAGAGGAGCGGCGGGCGGCTTCTCACATCCGCACGGCTTCTGGCCGAGCGCCCCACTCTGAACCGCCTCCTCGACTCGAAAGACGCGGCGGAGATGGAGAGCTTCCTCGAGACGTTTCAGGGCACGAGCGGGATCTCGGGCTGTGCCGTGATCGGCGAGCAGTGCGTCTTGGCCGCGAGCTCCCTCGCGTTCCCGTGGATCGACATTCAAGGCCGGGCCCGCCCGGAGGAAGGCTGGCTCATTCTCCCCCGCGGGCAGGAACCTCTCCTCTTGGCGGCCTGGGCTCCCCTCTCCCGGTTCCCGGAAGCGAGGGTGATCGTCACGGAGGTTCTGGACGACGAGTACGCGCGGAGGACGGCGGAGAAGTTCGGACACGAGATGAACATCCTCGGGAGGGAGGAGATCGAGAGCCGCGTCGAGGGCGAGCTCGGCGCGCTTCGGCTGCGGGCGCTGGACGGCGAGGAGGTCGTCGCGGCCCGGATGGACCGGGAGGGGCGGTTTCTGTCCGTGGTCCCTCTCCGGGGTCGAATGGGATCGATCGTCGGGGTCATCGAGACATCCCTGCCGACGGGAGAGGTCGATTCGGCGCTCCGCAATCTGATTCGAGACCTGATCCTCCTGACGCTGGGGGTGGGCGCCCTCGCCACTCTGCTCAGCCTCCTTCTCGCGAGGCAGATCGCCCTTCCCATCGAGTCCTTGACCCGGGCGTCGCTTCGGATCGGCGGGGGTGATTTTCACTCCCCTGTTCCGCGCATGTCGGGACCGGAGGTCGGGGCCCTCGCCGCGGCGATGGAAGAGATGCGCGGGCGGGTTCTCAAGCTGACCACCGACCTCCGGCGGAACCGAGCGGAGGCGGACGCGGTGCTCACGGGAATCGTGGAGGGGGTGTACGCGGTGGACCGAGAGCGCCGAATCCGGTACATGAATCCGCAGGCGGCGGCGATCCTCGGCATCCGCGCGGAGGACGCGCTCGGCAGGTTCTGCGGCGACGTGCTCCGGCCTCGGGGCCGCTCCGGCGTGAGGCCCTGCGACGAGAACTGCCCGATTCTCCACGCGCGCTTCGGCGGAAAGGCGAGCGCGGCCGAGCGAATCGAGGGCGCCGAGAAGAAGCACCGGTCGGTGGTGATCACGAGCGCCCGGCCCGGACCGGAGCCGGAGGGCGCGGAGAGCGGGACCGCCTACCAGTTCCAGGTGATCCGCGACGAGACCGAGACCGAGGCGAACCGGCGCCTCCGCGACTCCGTTCTCGCCAATATCTCGCACGAGTTCCGCACGCCCCTCTCGGCGCAGCTCGCCTCGCTGGAGCTCCTCCGCGACCAGCTTCCGGAACACGAGTCGGACGAGGTACGGGAGCTCGTTCTCTCCATCGAGAGGTGCACTCTGCGGCTGACCGGCTTGGTCGACAACTTGCTGGAGAGCACCCGCATCGAGGCGGGGGAGGATTCGATCCGTTCGCAGAGGGTCAGCCTGGACGAGGTGATCGAGGAAGCGACCGCGCTCATGGCCCCCCTCCTCCAGCAGCGGCACCAGACGCTCGAGGTCGATCTCCCGTATCCGCTCCCCCCGATCAGGGGAGACGCGCCGCGCCTTGTGCAGGTCTTCGTCAACCTCCTGGCCAACGCGAACAAGTTCGCTCCGCCCGAGAGCGTGGTGCGCATCGGGGGAGAGGTCCTCCCCGGGGAGGTCCGCCTGTGGGTCCTGGACCAGGGGCCGGGGATTCCCGCGGGAACGATCGACTCCCTCTTCCAGCGCTTCACGCGCTCGACGGAAGCGGAGCCCGCCCCCGCGGGAATGGGGCTCGGGCTCTACATCGTTCGGTCGATCGTCGGCCGGCACGGAGGCCATGTCGAGGCGGAGAGCGCTGGATCGGGGACCAGGATGACTGTTATGCTCCCCTCCGGGTAGACGAATGAAAATCCTCGTTGTTGACGACGACCTGGAGCTCCTGAACCTGATCGCCTTCGCCCTTCGCCAGGCGGGCTATCTGGTCGTGAAGGCGCACGACGGCCCCTCCGCCCTTTCCACGTTTGAAGAGGAGCAGCCCGATCTCGTTGTCTTGGACTACAACCTTCCCCGCTTGAACGGTCTCGAGGTGCTCAAGAAGATCCGCGACGGCGACAGTCGGACCCCCGTGATGATGCTGACCGTGCGTGCCGCCGAGGAGGATCAGGTGCACGCCCTCGACCAGGGCGCCGACGACTACCTGACGAAGCCCTTCAGCCCGAGGACCCTGCTCGCGAGGGTTCGGGCGCTTCTCCGGCGGACCGGGATCGAGAAGCCGGCCCTTCTCGCCTCGGGCGATCTCATTCTCGATCCGGAGAACCAGCTGGTGACCGTGCGGGACGGGACTCCGGTCGCTCTGACACGGCTCGAGTTCCGGCTGCTCCATCTTCTGCTCGCGAACGAAGGGCACACCCTGCCCGCCGACCGCCTGACGAGTCATGTCTGGGGCTACCGAGGCACGGGGGATCGCCAGCTTCTGAAACAGCTCGTCCACCGCCTTCGCCAGAAGATCGAGGATGATCCCGCCTCCCCAAAGTACCTCGCCACCGTGCAGGGGATCGGGTACGTCCTGGAGGCGGCGCCGGAGTAGCCCGCGCGGTCCGGGCTAGTGAATCGTCATCTGCACCATCAGCCGGAGCTCGTCCTCGGTCCAACCGCGCTCGTCGCCGTCGTCGAGCTTGTGGTGATCCGCGTACTCCAGCATGATCTTCATCTCGCCGTCGTGCAGCAGGACGTTCACCCCGTAGGTGACGGTCTTTTCCTTGTCCCCCGCCGCCGAATCGCTCGGGTCGAACTCGTCGTACATGACCCGAGGCTCGAGCTTGAGCGAACGAACGAAGTAGCTCCCTTGCACGAGAAAACCGCCCGCCTCGAATTCGGGGGCCGCCTCGGGCTCGAGCTTCGCGTGGTTGTTTTCGTAGCTGAGGAAGAGGCCCTTGTACTTGAGCGTGACATCGAAGCCGATCAGCTCCTTCTTGCCGTCGATCGTGCGGAGATACGCGGCCTCCTTGGCGGGCGGCTCCGCGTCCTCGCTCGACGCGTAGCCTGCTCCGAGGACCAGCCGGAGCCCGGGGGACATCTCCGCGTCCCCCTCGCTCTTCGGCGCGCTCCCCAGCGGGGTCGCTTCGATGCGCGCGACATACAGCTTCTTGCCGGCGCCGTCGTCCCTCTTTCGGTTCGATCCCTGTCCGGTGAACACCCCGGAATAGAGTCCGCACTTGCCGTCCAGGGCGCTCATCTGCGCCATCAACCCGACGTCCCTCTGGGGAAGGAAGCTCCCCGCAACGGCGGGGAGCAGAATGCTGTTTCGGCTCGGCCACGCAACGATGAACTTCCTTCCGAAGGGAACCTTGAACTGTCCCAGGTGAAAACGGAGAGACTTGTGCGGCGAGTACATGATCCGGATGTTCTTCGCCTCCACCGGGCCTCCCTCTTCCAGGTATCCGCGCAGCTCCCAGAGCATCTCGTACGAGAAGTCGTCGAAACACGTGCCGTTGAAGCCGAGCCACGCTTTCTCGACGAGAAAGCGGTCGTTCGCCGAGCTCTCGTTCTCCCCGGACTCGTAACGCTCGATGTAGCCGATCCGGAGCCGCCCGTCGAACTTTAGGGTGAAGTCCTCGCTCTCCAGGGCAAGGTCCGCGCGGAGAGGAGCCGCGTTCAGGATGATGATCAGCGGAAGCAAGAGAGCGCCTCTTTCCAGTCTCATGGTGTTCACCTCACGGTTGTTCGCGGTCGCGGGCCGAGGCGACCGCTGTTCCCTCCGGTTCCAGGCCGGTTCGATTTCGGGTGCGGGCGGAGCGGCCGCTCCGATTCATGGAACAGAAAACCCCGCTCCACTCGGAGCGCGCGGGCGCCGGCGGCAGGGATTCGCGGCGCGCGAGCACCGCGGCGGACGGATGGGCGGGAGAAGCCGCGCGTTCCCGGCATGGCATCAACCTCCTGAAGCCTGAAGTCGGCGTCTCCATCCATCCGAGCCCTTTCGCATAATCAGTATAAGGAATGGAAGTGACAAAGTCGGTCGAACCCGGGTAGGAATCGAAGAGCCCTTGACTGTCCATCGCTCCCTGCCAGTCTCCTCACGGGGCGAACGCAAACGGCCGCAAGCGAGCCGGGGGTGCCTGCGTGGGCGGGGAACAGAAGGTCCTTTTCCACTTTCTTCGAGTACTCGTCTCGGCGGTTCTCGTCGTTCTCGGACTCGAGCTTCTTTCCCAGCCCCTCTTGTATCTCGCTCGGGGACGCTGGCTCTCTCGAGCGGAGCTCGCGAGTTCTCTGTCGGCACCGCCCGCCGGGGAGCGCGCCGGGCGAGCGGGCGCGCTCGATCGTTCCCCTCCGTACATGCGCGATCATGTCCTCCACCCCTACCTCGGCTTCGTTCGGAACCGCGATCTGCCTCGCCACACCTTCAACGACCGGACCGTCGACCTTGCCGTGAACGAGTTCGGTTTCTTTGGAGACCCTCCCTCGGTTCGCGGAGACGAGGAGGACGATCGGTTCACGGTGGCGATCACCGGAGGGTCGGCAGCCCTCGATCTCTTCCTCCGCTCGCGGCCTGTCCTTGCAGAGGAGCCACGAGAGCTTCCCGGTCGTTCCGGCAAGAGGCTCGAGATCCTCTCGATCGCGCTGGGCGGCATGAAGCAGCCGCAGCAGCTGATGGCACTGCAGTACTTCCTCGCTCTCGGCTGCTCGTTCGACGTAGTGGTGAACCTCGACGGTTCAATGAAATCGCCCTCCCGCGTTCGGAGAACACGCCCTTCGGCGTCTATCCCTTCTTCCCGCGAAACTGGCGGACCTGCGCTTCGAAGGCGGTGGACCTCCGCGTGGCCGCGGGGGCGGCGGAGATCTCGGAAAGGAAAGGTCGCCTGGAGAAGTGGCGGGAAAGGGTGTCGAGGTTTCCGCTCCGACAGAGCGCCTTCGTCCTCGCCCTCTGGCACGTTTGGAGCGAGAGGGAGAGGGGAAAGTGGATGAGCATCGAGGAGACGCTTCGGGCGGATCTCGGCGAGGATCCGCCGTCGTTTCAGGAGAGAGGGCCCTCCTATGCGCGGGGGGAAGATCGAGGGGCTCTCCTCGCCGACTGCGCGGAACTCCGGAGGCGATCCTCCGAGCAGATGTGGAAGGCATGCAAGGAAAACGATATCACCTACCTCCACTTTCTCCAGCCGAACCAGCACCTTCCCGGGACGAAGCGACTGACCGACTGGGAGACGCGCTACGCCGTCGCGGCCCCCGGCTTCCCGCACCGATCGGCCGTGGAGGAAGGCTATCTCCTCCTCCTCTCGGCCGGAGAGGAACTCTCGAGGGAGGGCGTTCCGTTTACCGATCTGACAGGGATCTTCCGCGATGTGGAGGAGACGGTCTTTGCCGACGCCTGCTGTCACTACAACGAAGAGGGAAACGACATGATCGCCCGCCGGATCGCCCGAGCGATCCGGGATTCCGGGACGAGATGACCGCTCGTGGAAAGAAAGCGGAAGGGGGACGCGGCACCGGTTTCCGGGAAACGGGAAGTCCTCGGAAACCGGCAACGTGTTCCCGGAAGACCTACCGCGCGATGACCAGCTTCTTCGTGCGCGTGACGTCGCCCGCCTTCAGACGATAGAGGTAGATCCCGCTCGCGAGACGCTCTCCGGCGTCGTTCGTGCCGTCCCAGCGCACGCTCTTCCGGCCCGCCTCCTCCGCCCCGTCGACCAGCGTCGCGACCTTTTCCCCGCGCACGTTGAAGACCTCGAGCCTCACGGGGCACGCCGCCGGAAGCGCGTACTCGAACTCCGTGCTCGGGTTGAACGGGTTCGGACGGTTCTGCGAGAGCTCGCAGACCCGCGGCGCGGAGCCTGCCTCCTCGACCCCCACGCATCCGTTCGCGAGGATCACCACCGTGTCCGCGGAGTAGTAGGGCTGGCCAAGGTACCAGTTCGGATCCACGCAGTCGCCCCGCGCGTCCTGGCAGGCGCCGTCTCTCCAATAAGAGATGGTGGCGATCACCGTGTCGAGAGTCCCATCGGCGACGGTGAGGGGGACCTTCACGTAGACATTCAGAGGATCATAGTATCCGGGATTGAGGAAGACCGGCGTCTCCACCTCGCCCCAGATCGCCCACCCTTCCGTGTCCGTGATGTGAACGCAGAACGTATCCGCTTGCGAGCACGGGCTCGCCCCCAAATTGCACGGGGCAGGACTCAGGTGGACCGTGTCGCTCGCATCCGCTTCGAGGAGCCTCGCCCCCATGTCGCCGAAGAACATCGGATCGCCCCTCTCGAACGGTCCGTCGGTCGCCCGCGCCCGGATGCCGACATCGCCGTAGCCGAGGTTGCCGGCGTCGAGGGCGGTCCATGAGGATCCCGTGTTGCTGATGAAGCTCTTGTTCGTTTCCATCGGGCCGTCGTCGTCGTAGGGGATCGGGTTGGAGAAGCCGTGGGCGTCGATCCGCATGGCGACGTACACGGGGTCGCCGCTCGTGAGGGGAAGCAGGTGGGGAAGCTCCACGGTGTAGAAGCCGGCCGCGTCGACCGATCCGGCGACCGGCCCCCTCAGGAGGTTCGCCGGGTGGCCGGAGAGGAAGTCGTCGTAGATCCGGATCTCGTAATCGATGGGACTCGATGTCGCCCAGAAGTTGACCGCCCAGAGCCACGCGGAGCCGGTCGGCTGAACCCTCATGAGCGCCCAGTCGTCGCCGTCCCCGAAGCCGGTCGCGTTCGTCCAGCCGTACTCGTCCCAGTGGTAGACCTTCTCGTCCGGATCGTAGTTCTTGTAATCGGTGTACGTGGTCACCTCGGTTTCGATGCCGCCGCGCCCGTAGTGGTTCCAGAAGAAGCCGAAGTCGCCCCACGACGTGCCGTACGAGTTCTTCCCGATCCAACCGCCGCTGCCCGCTCCGCAGAGGTTGTCGTCCCATCCCACGAGAAGAACGTTGTGGTTCGGGGTGTAGAGCGGCCCGAAGATACAGGAGCCGCCCGTATAGTAGTCCCACTGGTAGTCGACCCACACACGCGCCTGAACGGGTCCGTATTCGTAGATCGCTTGCTTGATCGCGTCTCGATCGTCCGGAACGAACCGCCACTCCGTCACGGTCTTGTAGAACGTGCAACCCGGGTTGATGCACGAGGGGTTCGGGAGGCTCCCCGGATACGGATCGCACGACTCGAGGACCGTGGCCCAGGTGGAGAGGTAGTTCACCGCGATCATCGGGTTCCCGCCGGTGTACCCCCCCGCGAAGTTCGGGTTGCACGCCACGAGGTTGTACTCCGAAAAGTCGTACGTGATCCCCTCGCGGATCAGGACCTTCGACTCGAGGTCTCCGCAAGCGGCGAAGGTCCAGCAGGTGCCGAAGCTGCCCTGGTTCTTCGGGATCGTCACGACGCCCGAGTCGACCCAGCTGAAGTACGAGGGAAGGTCCGTGGTCTTCTGCGCCGGCGAAGGCCGGAGATGCGAGAGGTCCATCGGGAGCGGCACGTACCCGGTCGGCGAGGGAACGGGATCGTACGACTCCTCGCGCGCGATCATCGGCTTCTCGCCGAAAACGGGAACGGCAAAGGAGAACGCGACGAGGAGAACGAAAGCAAGGGGAATCCGCATCCGGGATCTCATCTCGGCAACCTCCACTCTTGGACTTCAAACGGACCGGGCAAATGGAGCACACATATCGGCAACGGCCTGTTGTTGAATTATATCGAAGCCGCGAGCGAGGATCAAGCATGGAAACTGGGGACACGAAAGCGAAATCCCGGGAATTGGCATGAGAATGAGAAGAGAAATCCGGGACACGATCCCGATTTCGCGGGAACCGGTGTCGTGTCCCCGAAAAGCCCCGCAGAGCCTACCGCGCGATAACGAGCTTCTTCGTGCGGGTCGCGTCGCCCGCCTTCAGGCGGTAGAGGTAGATGCCGCTCGCGAGGCGCTCGCCCGCGTCGCTCGTGCCGTCCCAACGCACGCTCTTCCGGCCCACCTCCTCCACCCCGTCGACCAGGGTCGCGACCTTCTCCCCACGCACGTTGAAGACCTCGAGCCTCACTCGGCACGCGTTCGGGAGCGCGTACTCGATTTCCGTGCTCGGGTTGAACGGGTTCGGTTTGTTCTGGTAGAGCTCGCAGACCCGGGGCGGCGTCCCCGCATCGGTCACTCCCACGCAACCGTTCGCGAGGATCACGACCGAGTCCGCCGAGTAGTAAGGATCGCCGCCGTACCAGTTGGGATTCGTGCAGTCACCGCGCGCATCCTGGCAGGCCCCGCCTCTCCAATAGGAGATCGTCGCGATCAGCGTATCGAGAGTACCGTCGACGACCGAAAGCGGTACTTCCACGTAGACATCAAGAAGATCGTAATACCCGACTTGGAGGTAGACCTGGGTTTCAACCTCGCCCCAGACCACCCATCCTTCCGTGTCCGTCACATGAACGCAGAAGGTGTCCGACTGCGTGCACGGGCTCAACCCGCTATTGGCGGGGGCGGGCCTCAGGAGAACGGTGTCCCCAGCGTCCGCCTCAATCAGGCTCGCCCCCATGTCGCCGTAGAACATGGGGTCCCCCCTCTCGAACGGCCCATCGGTGGCCCTCGCGCGGATGCCGACGTCTCCATATCCGAGGTCCCCTGCGTCGAGCGCGGTCCAGGTCGAGCCGGTGTTGCTGATGTAGGTCTTGTTCGTGTCCATCGGCGCGCCCCGATCGTCGTAGGGGATCGGATCCGAGTAGCCGTGCCCGTCGAGACGCATCACGATATAGACCGGATCGCCGCTCGTCACGGGAAGAAGGAAGGGAAGCTCCAGGGTGTAGAGGCCGGCGGCGTCCAGCGATCCGGCGACCGGTCCCCTCAGGAGGTTCGCCGGCTGGCCGGAGACGAAATCGTCGTAGACCCAAATCTCGTAGTCGAGCGGAGAGGTCGTCGCCCAGAGGTTGACCGCCCAGAACCACCCGGAGCCGGTCGGCTCGACCGTCATGAGCGCCCAGTCCTCCCCGTCCCCGTAACCGGTCTGATTCCTCCACCCGTACGTGTCCCAGTGGTAGACCACCTCGTCCGGATCGTAGTCCTTGTAGTCGGAGAAGAGGGTTACCTCGCGCTCGATCCCCCCGCAGCCGTACCGGTTCCAGAAGTGGCCGAAGTCGCCCCACTGGTAACTGTACGAGTTCTTGGCGTACCACCCCCCGACCCCCGTTCCACAGGCGTCATCCCACCATCCGACGATCAGCACGTTGTGGTTCGGCTCCTGGTCCGGCTGGGCGATGCAGTAGGTGCCGTCGTAGCCGTTCCAAGAGTCGTCGACGTGCACACGCGCCATCACCGGACCGTAGGTGTAGACCGCGTTCTTGATCGCGTTGACATCGTTCGGGACGAAGCGCCACTCGGTCACGGTCTTGTAGAAGGTGCACGCCGGGTTGACGCACGTCAGGTTCGGAAGGTCTCCCGGATAGGGATCGCACTGCTCCAGAACCGTGGCCATGTTGGAGAGGTAGTTCGCGGCAATCATCGGGCTCCCGCCGGTGTAGCCCGTTCCGGCGTTCGGATTACACGACACGAGGTTGAGCTCGGCGAAGTCGTACTCGATCCCCTCGCGGATTAGGACCTTCGACTCGAGATCCCCGCACGCGGCGAACGACCAGCAGGTGCCGAACCCCCCCTGGTACTTCGGAATCGTGACGCAGCCGGAGTCCCACCAGTTGAAGTACGAAGGAAGATCGAGGCTCTTCACCGCCGCGGCCGGCTGGAGGTTGCTCCGGTCCGCCGCCGGGGGCTCCGAAGGGGCCTGCGAAAGGGCCGGCGGGTGGGGCATCTCGCGCATGATCATCGGTTGTTCGGCAAGCGCGGGCAGGGCGAGAGAGAGCAAGACGAGAAGGAAAACGGTCGGGGGAACCGGTTTGATCGGCCTCATGTGGGCAACCTC
>JBDRFQ010000288.1:0-6001 GCA_043818685.1 Candidatus Eiseniibacteriota bacterium | reverse complement strand
GGAGGAGTACCGGGTCGCCGCGGCGATGCGGGGCCGGCTCGCGCTCCTCCTCTCCCGCCGAGGCGACCCCGCCCGCATGGAGGAGGGGCTCGATCGTGCCGCCGAAGCCCTCCGCTCGGACTTTCGGACGGAGGCGGCCGAGGACCTTCTCCGCCTCCTTCTCCGGGGCGGGAGGGCGGCCGAGATCGCGGGCATCGCCCTCCGCGAGGGAGAGATCCGGAACCGGGCGAGCCGTCTCGAGGGAGGGCCGGTGCTTGCCGATCGCGGGCGCTATATCTTCATGGAGTTGCTCCGCGACGCGGGCCTCGACTTCGAGGAGATCCGGAGGCTCGTGGATCGCCATGCTCCGCGAACGAGAAGCGAGAGAAGAAACGTTGAACGATGAATGAACAGCGGGAGAGACGAAGATGAAGTATAGGCTGCTGGGCGCAAGCGGGCTCCGCGTTTCCGAGATCTGCCTCGGCACGATGACCTTCGGCGAGGAGTGGGGTTGGGGAGCCTCGAAGGAAGAGAGCCGCAGGATCTTCGAGACGTTCACGAAACAGGGCGGGAACTTCATCGACACCGCGAACCGCTACACCGAGGGGACGAGCGAGAAGTGGCTCGGGGAGCTTGTCGCCGCGGAAAGGGAGCGGATCGTTCTCGCCACGAAGTACACGCTGTCGGTGCGCTTCGACGACCCGAACGGGAGCGGGAACCACCGGAAGAACCTCTTTCGGTCGCTCGATGCGTCGCTCCGGCGGCTCGGCACGGAGTACATCGACCTCTACTGGCTTCACGCGTGGGACTATCTGACGCCCATCGACGAGGTGATGCGCGCCCTGGACGACGTCGTCCGAGCGGGGAAGGTGCTCTACGTCGGCGTTTCGGACACGCCCGCCTGGATCGTCTCGCGCGCGAACACGCTCGCCTCCCTCCGGGGGTGGAGCCCGTTCGTCGCCCTCCAGGTGGAGTACAGCCTGATCGAGCGGACGCCGGAGAGGGAGCTTCTCCCCATGGCGCGCGCCCTCGATCTCGCCGTGACGCCTTGGGCGCCGCTCGGGGCGGGGCTTCTCACCGGGAAGTTCACGCGGGGGAAGCCTGCGGGGGAGACACGCCTCAAGCCGGAGAGCGGGAGGCTCTCGGAGCGGAACCTCGGCGTTGCGCGGGAGCTGGACGCGGTCGCCGGCGCGATCGAGCGCCCTCCCGCCCAGGTGGCGCTCTGCTGGCTGAGGCGACGGCCGGGGAACATCATCCCGATCGTCGGGGCGAGGACCGCCGCGCAGCTCGAGGAGAGCCTCGGCTGTCTCGAGTTCGAGCTCGGGGACGACGAGGTCCGGCGCCTCGACGAAGCGAGCCGGATCCCTCTCGGCTTCCCCCACGACTTCCTCTCGGGCGACTACGTGCGCCGGCTCGTGCTCGGCGACAAGCGGGGCGACATCGAGAGCCACCGCGGAGAGTGGCTTCCGTAGCCCAAGCACCTCGGGCTGCGCAGGGCGTCCTTGATCGCCGCGCCCGCGGCATCATTCCGGGCCGAACATCCGCCGGAGCTTTCGCTCCAGAGTGGTCCGGAGGGCGGCGGGTTCGCGGGGGTCGTATCCGATCACCTGTTCATGAAGAACGTCGAAAGGAAGTTCGGGGAGTCCCCCGTCCTCCCGCCGCTTACAGATCAGGATCCCCGGCTTGTTCTGCGCGTGGGCGAGCCCGAGCTCGTAGAGGACGTTCGGATTACTGCCCGTCAGGTCGGCGACGATCACGTCGCAGAAGAGAATCCCCTGCCGGAGGATCTCCAGCGCGTTGCCGACGAGATCGAGCTGATCCGCGCGCACGTCCCGCAGCCCGCTCGCGCGAACCGCGGGCTTGATCGCGACTTCATAAACGGGCCTGAGGTCCTCGCTGAACGGCATCGCGATGAAGCACTTGCGCCGGAGGGCGGGGATCAGGAATCGGAGCGCCTCCTCGGCGAGGTCCTTCCTCTCTGCATGGCTCATCTCCGACGGACTGGCGGCCTCGAACCGCCCGGCGGCTTCCTCATCCATGCCGAACCAGTGCATGATCTGCTCGCGGTTCTCATCCCACCGTTTGCGCGATGCGCCTCCGGTGAACGGGAGCGGAAGCACCGGTTTCTCGATGGCGAGCGCGAGATCGATGACCTGCGCCGTCCCGCGGCCTCCTTCGATCGTGAGGGTGGCGTCCGTGCTGCTCACCAGGCTGAAGCGCCGGGATTGCGGAGAGCGGTTCCGTAGAACGACGACCCTGCCGATCCGGAAACGATCCGCCCCCTCCCAGTCCCGTCCGGGAAGGAGGGTCTCCACGCGCTCCTCCGGCGGGATCCCGCGCCGATCGAGTTCCCTCGTCATCGCATTGAGAGCCAGCCACTCGGCCGCCGGCTCTTCGGGCGAGGCGGTGAGCGCCCTCAGCCCGCCCGTTACGACCACGAGGCCCGCCTGACCGGCGAGCGCTTCGCCGAGCGCCGCGCAGAACGACTTGGAACGGTCGGACAAGACGCTCCCACCGCTGACGGTGAGGCGCCTCGGGCGAAGGGCGGGATCGCGAGGGTTCATCGGCTCTCTCTCCTTCGGGCCTCAGCTGGCGGGAGGCGGACCGGCCGGTGATGCACGCGCCTCCCCCGGCCGGGCGCAGTCGCTCTCCCTTCCGGGCCCGCTCCGCCGCCGGCCGGACCGCGCGCCCGCAGGGCGGTCGGATCCGGGCGCGCCCCTCTCGCCGCCCCCGGAGGAAGCGGCCCGAGTATACAGGCTCTTTCCGGGGAGGATGAAGGAGCTCCTCCCTTCGCACGCGCCCGCTCCTTCCGCCGGCCGGGCGGCGCCTCCGGCCTCCTTGCGCCGGCTCGCCCCTATGTGCTAACTTTTCGTCACTCAACCGGGTGGAGGGATCATGTCCGGCCGCGAGCTCGCCAAGACCTACGACCCCGGGCAGGTGGAGGGGAAGTGGCAGTCCGCCTGGAGCGAGCGGAAGTCGTTCCGGACCGATCCCGTCTCGTCCCGCGACCCCTTCGTCATCCTCATTCCGCCACCGAACGTCACCGGCATGCTCCACATGGGACACGTCCTGAACTACACGATTCAGGACGTCGTGATCCGCTGGCGGCGCATGACCGGCCGCGAGGCGCTCTGGCTTCCCGGGATGGATCACGCGGGGATCGCGACGCAGAACATGGTCGAGCGGTCGCTGCGCGAGGAGGGGAAGAGCCGCTACGACCTGGGCCGCGAGGAGTTCGTGCGCCGGGTTTGGGGGTGGAAGGAGCAGCACGAGGGGAAGATCCTCGAGCAGTTCCGGCGGCTGGGCGCCTCGTTCGACCTCGACCGCACGCGGTTCACCCTCGACGAGGGCTACAGCCGGGCGGTTCTCGAGGTGTTCGTCGCCCTCTACAAGAAGGGGCTCCTCTATCGCGGGAACTACATCGCGAGCTGGTGCCCGCGCTGCCGCACCGTTCTTTCCGACGAAGAGGTCGAGCACGAGGAGCGGAACGGGTCGCTCTATCACATCCGCTATCCGCTGAACGGGGAGGAGGGGCATCTCGTCGTCGCGACGACCCGCCCGGAGACGATGCTCGGCGACACCGCCGTCGCGATCCACCCGGAGAGCGGGAGGACCCTGCACCTCAAGGGGAAGGGGGCGGTTCTCCCCCTCGTCGGGCGAATCCTGCGGATCGTTGAGGACGAAAGGGTCGATCCCGAGTTCGGAACCGGATGCGTCAAGGTGACACCGGCGCACGACCCGGCCGACTTCGAGATCGGGAGGACGCACGGGCTCGAGGAGGTTCGGATCTTCGAGGACGACGCGACGATCCGGCCCGGCTTCGGACGCTACAGCGGGATGAAGCGGGAGGCGGCGCGCAAGGCGGTTCTCGAGGATCTCGAGGCGGCGGGGCTCCTTGCCGGGACCGAGGAGCACCGGCACGCGGTCGGCAGGTGCTACCGGTGCTCGACGGATGTCGAGCCGTGGCTCTCCACGCAGTGGTTCGTCTCGATGAAGCCGCTCGCGGCGCCCGCGATCGAGGCGGTCCGGGACGGGAGGGTCCGTCTCTTCCCGGATCGCTGGGAGAAGGTCTACTTCCACTGGATGGAGAATGTCCGCGACTGGTGCGTCTCGCGGCAGCTCTGGTGGGGACACCGGATCCCCGCGTGGTACTGCGACGAGTGCGGCGAGATGACCGTCGAGACCTCGCCGCCGGCGAAGTGCCCGAGGTGCGCCGCCGCCGCGCTCCGGCAGGACGAGGATGTTCTCGACACGTGGTTCTCCTCGTGGCTCTGGCCCTTCGCCACCCTCGGCTGGCCGGAAGAGACCCCCGAGCTCGGGAGGTTCTTCCCCTCGCACCTTCTCGTCACGGGCCCGGACATCATCTTCTTCTGGGTGGCGCGCATGATCGTCTCCTCGCTCGAGTTCATGGGGAAGGCGCCCTTCCGGGAGGTCTACTTCCACGGGATCGTTCGCGACGCGAAAGGGAGGAAGCTCTCGAAGACCCTCGGCAACTCCCCCGACCCGATCGAAGTCCTGAACCGATACGGGGCGGACGCGGTCCGGTTCGCGACGGTCCTCACAACGCCGCCCGGCCAGGACCAGGTCTTCTCCGACGAGAAGATGGAGACGGGGAGGCGCTTCGCGAACAAGGTGTGGAACGCGACGCGGTTCGTTCTGCCCCACATCGAGGGTGTCGGCGGCCTCGATCGCGATCCGGCCGGGCTCCCTCTTCCCGAGCGGTGGATTCTGAGCCGCCTCACGGCGGTCCGGCAGGAGGCGACCGCGCACCTCGAGGCCACGCGCTTGAACGAGGCGTCGTACGCCGTCTACGATTTCCTCTGGCACAGCTACTGCGACTGGTACCTCGAGATCGCGAAGCCCGCGCTCGCCGGGGAAGGGGACGCTGAGACCGCGCGCCCGGTGCTTCTCCACGTCCTTCGCGAGGGGATCCGTCTGCTCGCGCCGTTCATGCCGCATCTCGCCGAGGAGATCGGGTCGTACCTGGCGATGGACGGGGAGTGCGTTTCGGTCGCGAGGTGGGAGGACGGAGCGGGCGGGTTTCGCGACGAGGGCGCGGAGCGAGAGATGGCCGCGGTCCAGGACGTCGTCACGGCGGTCCGCACGCTCCGGTCCGAGGTGAACGTGCCGCCGCGCGAGGAGGTCCGCGTGATTGTCCGTTTCCTCGAAGAGGGGGTGCGGGCGCCGGTGGAAGCGAACCGCGGGATGATCCGCCGCCTCGCCCGGATCCGGGACCTCGATCTCGGAAGCCCCGAGAGGCCGCGCGGGGCGCTCGCGCAGGTGACCCGAGCGGTCGAGGTGTTCCTTCCCCTCGAGGGGATCGCCGACCTCGAGAAGGAGAGGCAGCGGCTCGCGCGGGAGGCGGAGCGTCTCGGCCACGAGCTCGACCGGATCGGGCGGAAGCTGATGAACCGCGAGTACGTGAGCAAGGCGCCCGGGGAAGTCGTCGAGAAGGACAGGGATCGGGAACGGAGGTTCTCCGAGATGCTCGGCCGGGTGCGGGAGAACCTGCGGGCGCTCTCCGACTGAGCCGCCGTCCTCCGGTCCCGTCGGGGAAAGGAACGCGCCCCTCGAAAGGGGATGGAAAATGGAAAAGATATTTCTCTCCTCAAGGATTCTCTCGGCGCTGCTCGCTCTTCTCGCTCCGCTCGCGCTCGCCGAGACCCCCCGGGTCGCCGTCACCGTCTACAACAGCGATCTCGGCCTGGTCCGGGAGCGGCGCGCGCTCGACCTCGAGCGCGGGGAGTCCGTCCACGAGTTCCAGGACGTCGCCGAGAGGATCGACCCGACGAGCGTGCACTTCCGCCCTGTGGACGGAAAGGGCGGCCTCGAGATTCTCGAGCAGAACTACGAGTACGATCTCGTCTCGAGCGAGAAGATCTTCGAGAAGTACCTCGAGCATCCGGTCGAGGTGTTCTTCCAGAAGAGCGGCGACGTTCTCTCCGGCGTCCTCCTCTCGCACGGAAGGGGGGGGATGGTGCTCCGCGACGCGGGCGGCGAGAGGCTCTTCGTCGTCCTCGGC
>JBDRFQ010000287.1:0-4895 GCA_043818685.1 Candidatus Eiseniibacteriota bacterium | reverse complement strand
GGTATTCTGGAGGGGGAAGAGAACGATTGAGCGGCGGCCCCGGGCCGCCGGGGCCGGAGAGTCCGAAGAGGTCGCAGAGGGAAGCCCCGCCCGCGAGACGGCGCCCCGTGAATCCGGGGGGCCGGCGCCGGCGGGGCTATCGGTTTTTCCGGGCGGTCGCCGCGCGCGGCGGCGCCTCCGCCCCGCGTTCACATAGATGGGATCATCCCCGGGAGGGAGCGGAACATGAGTCCCCTGTCGATCGTTCTCGGCGTGGGTTTGGGTGTGGTCCTCTTCGCGATCGCCTGGCTGGTGCAGTGGCGTCTCGGAAGCACGCAGGTCGGGTCGGCCCGCAACATCGCCGCTCGCGTCATCGAGGAAGCGAAGAAGGAGGCGGAGACCCGCAAGAAGGAAGCCGTCCTCGAGGCGAAAGAGGAGTGGTATCGGGCCAAGGAACGGTTCGAGCAGGAAACGGCCTCGCGCCGGAAGGAGATGGAGAAGCTCGAGAAGCGCTTCACGGAGAAGGAAGCGAGCCTGAACCGCCGCGTCGAGCTCTTGGAAAAGAAGGAGTCGGAGTCGAAGCGCCGCGAGAAGGACCTCGCGAAGCGCGAGGAGGATGTGGGTCGGTCCGAGGAGGAGATCCGGATCCTCGTCGAGAAGCAGAACCGCCAGCTCGAGCGGATCGCCGGCCTCTCCACGGCGGAGGCGAAGAGCCTCCTCATGCAGAACCTCGAGGAGGAGGCGCGCCACGAGGCGGCCGGGACGGTCCGGCAGATCCGCGAAGAGGCGAAGCGCTCCGCCGAGAAGGAAGCGAAGAAGATCATCACGCAGGCGATCCAGCGGTGCGCCGCCGATCACTCCGTGGAGAACACCGTCTCGGTGGTCACGCTCCCGAACGACGAGATGAAGGGGCGGATCATCGGGCGCGAGGGGCGGAACATCCGTTCGTTCGAGACGGCGACCGGCGTCGACGTCATCATCGACGACACGCCGGGGGCGGTGGTCCTCTCCGGGTTCGACCCGGTGCGGCGCGAGGTCGCGCGGATCAGCCTCGAGCGCCTCATCTCGGACGGGCGCATCCATCCGGGGCGGATCGAGGAGCTCGTCGCGAAGGTGCAGAAGGAGCTCGAGGAGCGGATCGTCGAGATCGGCGAGCAGACGGTCCTCGAGATGGGGATCGTGGGGCTCCACGAGGATCTGGTCAGGCTCCTCGGCCGGCTCCACTTCCGCACGTCGTACGGGCAGAACGTGCTCCAGCACGCGAAGGAGGTCGGCTGGCTCTGCGGGCTGATGGCCTCCGAGCTCCGCCTCGACCCGCAGGTCGCGAAGCGTTCCGGGATCCTGCACGACATCGGGAAGGCGCTCACCCACGAGACGGAGGGGATCCACTCGCTCATCGGCGGCGACGTCGCGGAGCGGTGCGGGGAGCCGGCGCAGGTGGTGAACTCGATCCGCGCGCACCACGACGACGTCGAGGCGACCTCGCTCTACGCGCCGCTCGTGCAGGCGGCGGACGCGATCTCCGGGGCGCGGCCCGGGGCGCGCGGGGAAACCCTCGAGACCTACGTGAGGCGCCTCGAAAAGCTCGAGGGGCTCGCCAACTCGTTCAAGGGGGTCGACAAGTGCTTCGCGATCCAGGCGGGGCGCGAGATCCGCATCATGGTGGAGAGCGAAAAGATCTCGGACGAGGAGGCGGCGAACCTCTCCTCGAGCATCGCCCGGAAGGTGGAGAAGGAGCTCGAGTACCCCGGCCAGATCAAGGTCGTCGTGATCCGGGAGACCCGCACGGTCGAGTACGCCCGGTAAGCCTGGATCGTGCACGCGTTTTCGTCGCGAGGGTGTGGAGCGCGGGCCGCCGCCCGTCCGCCCGGCGGGGGCGGGGCGATCGTACCGGCGCGGGGAGGGCAGGGTGCGGATTCTCTTCGTCGCGGACGTGTTCGGCGCGGCGGGGCGGCGCGCGGTCGCGAAGCTGCTTCCGGAGCTTCGGGGCCGTCTCGCTCCCGATTTCTGCGTGGCGAACTGCGAGAACCTCGCCGCGGGGTTCGGGTTCACGCAGGCGCTCGCCGAGGAGCTTCTCGGGGCCGGGATCGATGTCCTCACCGGCGGCAACCACTCCTGGGATCGCCGCGAGGCGGTCGGCGCCCTCGCCGAGAACGAGCGGATCCTCCGGCCGGAGAACTACCCCCCCGGCGTGCCGGGAAGGGGCGCCGGGGTCTTCCCCGCCCGGGGGGGAGGGAAGGTCGCGGTCCTCAACCTGATGGGGCGTGTCTTCCTCGACGCGCTCGACTGCCCGTTCCGTGCGGCGGACGAGTCGATCCCGGGGCTGAGGGAGGAGACGCCGGTCATCCTCGTCGACATGCACGCCGAGGCGACCTCCGAGAAGATCGCGATGGGCCGCTACCTCGACGGCCGCGTGAGCGCGGTGATCGGAACGCACACCCACGTGCAGACCGCGGACGAGACGGTGCTCGCCGGCGGCACCGCCTACCTCACCGATGCCGGGATGACCGGCCCGCACGACTCGGTGATCGGCGTGAAGACCGATCTGATCCTGAAGCGCTTTCTATTGAAGACGCCGGTTCGTTTCGAGGCGGCGGAAGGGGATCCGCGTCTCTCCGGGGCGCTGGTGGAGGTCGACCCCGCGAGCGGGCGCGCCCTCCGCATCGAGCGGATCCAAGAGAGGATGCCGGACACCGGCTGAGCGCCCGGCATGTGGGGGATCGCCCTCCGGCCGGAGGGGAGCGGATGAGCGAGAAGCGGATCGACGGGAAGGCGATCGCGAAGAGGATCGAGGAGAAGGTCGCCGCGGACGTCGCGCGCCTCCGGGCGGGCGGGGTGGAGCCGCGGCTCGTGTCGGTCGCGCTGGGAGAGGAGGATCCCTCGTTCGCCTCGTATCTTCGAGCGCGCGAGGCGGCGTGCGCGCGCGTGGGGATCCTCTCCGGCGCGGAGACGGTTCCCCTCGCGAGCGGGGAGCGCGGACTCCTCTCCGCCCTCGCCCGGCTCGGCGACGACCCGGCGGTCCACGGGATCCTCCTCAAGCTCCCGCTCCCCCCGGGCCTCCCGGAGGAAGCGGTCTTCTCGCGGATCGACCCGGGAAAGGACATCGAGGGACTCCACCCCCTGAACGCTGGGCTTCTCGCGCTCGGGCGCCCGCGGTTCGTCCCCTGCACCGCCCTTGCCGTCGTGGAGATCCTCGCCGCGGAGGGGATTCCGCTCGAGGGGAAGCACGCGGTGATCCTCGGCAGGAGCCGCGTCGTGGGCGCTCCCCTTGCCTCCCTCCTCCTCCGCAAGGGAACGGACGCGACGGTGACGGTCTGTCACTCCCGCACGAGGGACCTCCCCCTCTTCGCCCGGCAGGCGGATCTCCTCGTCGCCGCGGTCGGAAAGCCGGAGTTCGTGACCGGGGAGTGGGTCCGGCCGGGAGCGGTCGTCGTCGACGTGGGAACGCACTCGGTGGAGGACCCGGGATCGAAAAAGGGATGGAGGCTCACCGGGGACGTGCACTACCCCTCGGCGGAGACGGCCTCCTCGCGGATCACGCCGGTCCCGGGAGGCGTGGGGCCGGTCACCACGGCGCTCCTCCTCCGGGCGACCGCGCGTGCCGCGGGGGGAGCGCAATGAGAACGCCCCTTCCCCGGCCCCTCCCCGGCGCGGGGGAGAGGGTGTGGTCCGTCTCGGAGATCACTTCGGCCGTCAAGGAAGCGCTCGAGGGGCGGTTCCCCTCTCTCTGGGTGGAGGGGGAGATCTCGAACTTCACGCATCATTCATCAGGACATATGTATTTCTCCCTCAAAGACGACCGGGCCCAGCTCCGCGCGGTCTTCTTCCGGGGGGAGAACCGCCTTCTCCGGTTCCGGCCGGCGGACGGGATGAAGGTGCGGGCGCGCGGGGCGATCACCGTCTACGAGAAGAGCGGCCAGTACCAGCTCCTCGTCCGAAGCCTCCTCCCGGTCGGCGTCGGCGAGCTCGAGCTCGCTTTCCGCCAGCTGGTGGAGCGGCTCGAGAAGGAGGGGCTCTTCGATCCGGCCCGGAAGAAGCCGCTCCCGCGATTCCCCGGCCGGGTCGCCGTCCTCACCTCGCCGACCGGGGCGGCGATCCACGACGTCATCCGCGTCCTCCGCGGGCGCTTCCCCGTCGAGCTTCTTCTCGTTCCGGTCCGCGTGCAGGGAGAGGGGGCGGCGGAGGAGATCGCCGCGGCGATCGACCGGATGAACGGGATCGGCGGGGTCGATCTTCTCCTCGTCGGGCGGGGGGGAGGCTCCCTCGAGGATCTCTGGGCGTTCAACGAGGAGATCGTCGCGCGCGCGATCGCCGGCTCCCGCATCCCGGTCCTCTCGGCGGTGGGGCACGAGGTGGACGTGACGATCGCGGACCTCGCCGCGGACGCGAGCGCGGCGACCCCCTCCGCGGCGGCGGAGATGCTCGCCCCGGGGCGCGAAGAGATCGCCGATCTCCTCCGGACGCGAGGGGAGCGTCTCGCCTCGCGCGTCCGCGACCTCCTCCGCTTCTGGGGGGAGCGGATCGGCCGCTTCCGGGAGAGCCGCGCCCTCGCCCGCCCGGAGTCCCTCGTCCGGGAGACCGCGCAGCGCATCGACAACCTCTCCCATAGAATGGAGGGGGCGGCGTCCTCGCGGCTCGGGCGTCTCGGCGAGAGGCTCGAGGGGATCCGCCGGGCACTCCGCGCCCTCGACCCGCGCGGGGTCCTCGACCGGGGCTACTGCATCTGTAGGAGCGAGGACGGCCGGGCGGTGACCGAGGCGGGGACGATCGAGCCGGGGGCGCTCCTCGATCTCCGTTTTCGGAAGGGGAGGGCGGAGGCGCGCGCCGAAACGGTCTTCCCCGAGGCGGAAGGAGACTGATCGATGAAGAAGAAGGAAGGGCCCATCGACTGGGAGAAGAGCGTCGCGCGTCTCGAA
>JBDRFQ010000286.1:0-3528 GCA_043818685.1 Candidatus Eiseniibacteriota bacterium | reverse complement strand
GAACCTCGAGCAGGCGCGGGCGCATCACTGGAGGTCCTTTCGCCGGAAGAGGACCGACGCTACCAGCAGGGTCGAGGCGACGATTCCGATCGCGTAGACGGTCGCCCACAGGAGCAGCCCAGCCCCCACCGGCTTTCCGTAGACGGCCATTCCCTTCACGTTGAAAAGCTCGAGGTTCGGGATCAAGAACCCGAGCGCCTCGGCGGCGGCCCGTCCCCGTCCGGGGGGGAGCATCGCCGCGAAGCGGAGAGCATCCTCAGCGAGGTGCCCGACGAAGAAGAGCGCGAGCGTGAACAGCCCGCCCAGGGCGGGCGACGAGACGACTGAGAAGAGGACCGAGAAGGAGGCGATCACCGCGAGCTCGACCCCGATCAGGTAGATCGCCGCCGCGTTGGCCGCGTCCAGCGTCCCGAGATAGAAATGCACGAGGAGCATGTAAACGGCGCCCATCGCGGCCACGTTCAGTCCGAGGGTGAGAACGACGCCGAGGTACTTCCCGAGAAGGTACTCGGTCCGGCCGACCGGACGGGCGAGAAGCGTGTGGATCGTTCTCCGCTCCATCTCCCTGTGAACGAGGGAGACGCCGATGAAGACCGCGAGGAAGACGCCGATGGCGGTGATCGCCGCGAGACCGATGTCCTTGATGACCTTGTCCTTCTGGCCCGCGGCGAGAGGACCCACCCCGACGGAACCGCCGATGATGAGGACCGCGAAGAGGAGCGACGCGACGAAGACCCGGTCCCGGATCGTCTCTTTCAGCGTGTGAATCGCGACCTCTGCGACGCGCACCCCGCGCCCTCCTAGACCGGATCCCGCGCCCCGGGGCGGGAGAGAATGTTCAGAACGAAAAGGTCCTCGAGCGTCTCGCGCCGCTTCTCCACGCGCACGATCCTCCCCCCGCGAGCGCGGACCCGCTCCCCGAGGCGGGGCAGCTCCTTCTCCGTCCGGACCGAGATGAGAAGACGCTCCCCCTCCCGGACGATCCTCTCCGCCTCGAGATCCCCTGCGAGAGACGCGTCGGCGTCGATCCCCACCGCGAGGACCTCGATCCACTTCTTCCCCTCTCCGTCTGCTTCGAGGCCGATGCGCCCGTCCGTCAGGAACCCGGCTCGGTCGGCGAGCCTCTCCACGTCCTCGATGATGTGCGACGAGAAGAAGACGGACTTCCCGGCCCGCTTGAGATCGAGAAGCAGGTCGCGCATCTCCTTCCGTCCGACCGGATCGAGCCCGGAGAGAGGCTCGTCGAGCACGAGAACCTCCGGATCCGCGACGAGCGCCTGGGCGAACCCGAGCCGCTGAAGCATCCCCTTCGAGTAGGTGCGGATCCGGCGGGCGCGCGCCGAGCCGAGACGCACCCGGCCGAGCTGGCGGTCCGCCGCGGCGGACGCCTCCGCCGCCGAGAGCCCGGAAAGGCGGCCGTAGTAGCGGACCAGCTCCTCGCCGGTCAGATGCGGGAAGAAGTACGGGTGTTCGGGGAGGAAGCCGACCCGGGCGCGGGCACGCGGCACCGATGCCGGAACGCCGTCGACGACCGCCGTCCCTCCGTCCGGACGGATGAGGCCGAGGAGAATCTTCATCGTGGTCGTCTTGCCGGCGCCGTTCTCCCCGAGGAGGGCGTAGGTCTCACCGCGGCGCACGTGAAAGGAGAGACCGCGAAGAACCTCCCTCTTCCGGCGCAGGAAGTCGTTCCTGAAGGCTTTGCGGATTTCGACGAGACGGATCACGCGGCTCTCCCCCCGGGAGGACGATCGGAGCGGGAACTCCCGGGACCGCCCGCGCCTTCCCCCCCGGCAGGCGGCCGGACACCGGCGCGCCCGGCGGGACGCGGGCACCTCCCCCCTCCCCCCGAATATCGGCAACTCGTTGCATAAGAAAAGGACCCCGCCGGGGTCCGGTGCGGATCGGTGGTGTGAGGTCGGTGGACCCCGGGCGGGATCGTACGATCGGCGACAAGCGGAGGCGGGCGGGGGCCCCGAAGGGCCCTCGCCTAGGGCCCGCCGCCGATTAGGAGTTTTTTAGCGTCAGGATGTAGGTCGCGGTGTCCTTGCCTCGAGCCTCGAGCGTGTACCCGCCGACCACCGCAGCCGTCGCCGCGCACGCCCCGGACGTGGCCGCCGCGGCCGCGCCCCAGGCGAACGGGGTCTCGGCACTGTCGAACGGGTTCCGCGGGAAGTCGCCGCCGGCAACGCCGTCCCAGTCCGGGAGCAGGCTCTCGAGCGTGGTGCCCGCGCCGCCGTAGAGACTGGCCGCCGTCGTCGGGTAGACGCCGTCCGACAGAACGCTGAAGTCCTCGAATCCGAGCTGGATCGTGTGAAGGTTCCCCTTCACCCCCGCTTCCTTCGCGCGGCTCTGCATCGAGACGAAGTTCGGGATCGCGATGGCCGCGAGGATCCCGATGATGACCACGACGATCATCAGCTCGATCAGCGTGAAGCCTCGTTGTCCTCTCATGGTCGTGCCCCCCTTCGAGCCTTCGGTTGTGGGATGGGTCCCGGGATCCATCGTTGCTCTTCCCAAGGTGGTCTCCGGTTTTCCAGGACCCGGGACCCAAACCCTTTTCTCTCTCCACGGGGCTGATGGAGCAAAGCGTATGCCAGCGCCAGGTGGCCGGAGAAGCCGTTCAATCCGCGCAGGACCAAAGCGTTAGGGGGGCCCTGCCTCGGTGCGCAGGGAATGGACAGGAGGCTCCATCGCAGAATGCGAGGAGGGGGCCGAATTCGCAATGAGCCGGGACCCGCTCGCGGGTGGTGAAGCCCGAACGTCCTCTCCCATTCGATTCAGCTGCGAAGGGGGCGGTTTGGCGCCAGATACCTTGTTCCGTCCGGGGCGCGCGCCCGGCTGAGGAGAGGCACGACTCGAAACAGGGAATCTGGCACCAGGTCGCCCTGGAACCAGATCCCCCATTCCAGGCGGTGCCCCGGCTGAGCCAGCTGCCTCCGCAGAGGGGAATGGAGAATCCGGCTCCGAGCCACGGCGGGCGGCGGCGGCAGGCGTCCCCGAGGCGCACAGCCGATTGGCGCGCCAGGGCGCCTCCGATCACCCTTCCTTGAGGGCGCGACCGAGGCCGCCGAGGGAGTACCCGGAGCGCGAAGCGCGGAGGGTGAGCACCGAGCGGACAGCCGGCGACAGGACCCGCCGTACGATAGTGTCAGAGCCTTGAGGGTTCTAGGGGAGACCCCGCCCCGCAGAGCCCCCGCGCCTACTTCTCCAGTCCGTAGCGCTGGAGCTTCCGATAGAGCGTGGAGGTGTTTATGCCGAGGATGGACGACGCCTTCCTCTTCTGCCAGCCGGTGCGCTCGAGAACCCGGAGGAGATGCCTCTTCTCGAGCTCTTCGAGAGTGAGGCCGCAGACATCCGCCTCCTCGGCCCCCGCTCCCTCCCGCCGGCTCAGCACGCGAACCGGAACGTCGTCCGGCGTGACGAGGTCCTTGTCGTGGAGGATCACCATCCGCTCCACGATGTTTTCGAGCTCCCTCACGTTCCCCGGCCACCCGTAGTCAAGCAGGACCTCCATCGCTTCCGGAGTGA
>JBDRFQ010000285.1:0-4067 GCA_043818685.1 Candidatus Eiseniibacteriota bacterium | reverse complement strand
CGCCTCACCCGAGGGAGGAATCGCAATGACCGCGTTCATGTTCCGCTCCTGGCTGCTCGGGCTTCTCGCCCTCTCCTGGACCGCGCTTCTCGCGGCCCTCGCGCTCCTCGGGCTCAACGACCGTTTCATCGACGGAGCGGCGACCGGCTGGCTCGTCTTCTTCCTCCTCCCGCTCGCCGCCTCCGTTCCTCTCTTCGTGCTCGCGGCGATCACGGGGCTTCTCTCGCCCCGGAGCCCCGAGACGGGGGGCGCCCGCTTCCTCGGGGTCTTCACCGCCCTCCTCGCCGCCCCGATCGGCGGGGCGTTCCTCTATCTCCAGGCGGTCCGCCTCTTCGCCGGATCCCGGGGCCTCGTCCTCGCCGTTGCCGGGACCGGCGCGCTGCTCCTTCTCTTCGGGGGTCATCAGCTCGGGCGGATCATCGCCCGCCTCCTCCTCACCCGAGGAAGCCCGCGGACGGCGGCGCTGGTCCTCCCCCTCGCCGCGCTCCTCCTCCTTCCGCCGGTCGGATCGTGGATCTCCCACAGGCCGATCGCGTTCGACGACGAGCCCCGCATGCTCGTTCTCGGGGTGGACGCGGCGACCTGGAAGATCATCGACCCGCTCGCGGCCGAAGGGAGGCTCCCCGCTTTCGAATCGCTGCAAGAGGAGGGCGCGCGCTTCGATCTCGAGTCGATCCCCCCGCTCATGTCGCCGATTCTCTGGACGACGATCGGGAGCGGCGTCCCCCTTTGGGAGCACGGGGTCGAGAGCTTCTTCAGCGCCGCCTCGGACGTGCGGGCGCCGCGGCTCTGGGACATCGCCGAAGAGAAGGGGTGGACGGTCGGGCTGCTCGGGTGGCCGGTCACCTGGCCGCCGCGCCCGGTGCCGGGATTTCTCATCCCCTCCCTCTTCGCGCGGGGGCCGGAGACGTTCCCCGAGGAGCTCCAGTTCATCCGCGAGCTCGCCATGCTCGAGAAGGGGGGAAGGAAGCGGAGCCTCGGCAAGTACGCGGAGTTCTCGGTCCGCATGGTCCAGTACGGGGTGAAGCTCTCGACCTTTCGCTACGCGATCGAGGTCCTCGCGGGGGGGATGGACTTCACGGAGAAGACCGTCGCGCTCCGCCATCTCAAGCTCCGGATCCACAGCGATCTCTTCGTCGAGCTTTGGGAGCGCTACAAGCCCCGCTTCGCCGCGTTCTACGACAACACGGTCGACGTGACCTGCCACTACTGCTGGAAATACTACGAACCCGAAGGGTTTCCCGACGTCACGCCGGAGCAGGCGGCCCGCTACGGCGATCTGATCCCGCGAATGTACGAGGCGACCGACCGCGCGATCGCGAAGATCCTCGAATGCGCTCCGGACAACCTCTCCGTCCTCGTGGTTTCCGATCACGGGCAGGAGGCGACGGAGACCGAGGAGTCGGGAGCGGTCCGCCTGGTCCGAACGGAGAACTTCCTCAAGGTCCTCGGGCTCGACGAATCGATCGACGGCGTGAACCTCGCCTCCACGGTCCACCTCAGACCGAAGCGGGGGCAGACGCTCCCGGAGGGTCTCGACGCCTACATCCGGGACGTCGTCGTCGAGCGGACCGGGGAGCCGGTCTTCGCGGTGAACATCGACGAGACGGGAAACTTCATCGTCCGCGTTCTCCCGGTCGAGGAGATCGCCTCCGAGCGGCTCCTCGTTCCGGGCCGAGGGGAATGCGCGGCGAGCGAGATCGTCGAGGAGACCTTCGCGAAGATCTCCGGCGAGCACAGCCTCGACGCGATTCTCCTTCTGAAGGGGCCCAACGTGCGGCGGGGGGTCAGGGGAGGAGACGCGGTTCTCTATGACGTCGCGCCGACCGCCCTCTACCAGATGGGGCTTCCGGTCGGGGAGGGAATGGCCGGCCGCGTCCTCACCTCCGCGTTCGAGGAGGAGCACCTCGCGGCGAGCCCTCCGGTCATGGAGACGTACATCCTCACCTCTCCCGTCCCCGAAGAGGGGGGAGGCCCCGACGACGCGATGCTCCGGGAGCAGCTCCGCGCACTCGGCTACCTGAACTGAGCGGCGCCCGCCGGCGCGCCGGTTACGCTTGCGGCGGCGCCCCCCCGCTCGCTATAGTGGGGGGCGAGGGGGGATCGCCATGAGACAAGCCGTTGTCCTATCGATGATCTTGCTCGTCGCGCTCCCGGCCGTGTGCGTCGTCGGCTGCGCCGGGCTCGAGAAGCGCGGCGTCGGCCCGCCCACGCGCGAAGCGGAAGCGGAAGGGGTCGACACCCGCGTTCAGACGCCGTCCGAGACCGGGGCGGATCGCAGAATGTCGGTCGCGTTCCCTCCGGAGAAGCCCGCGCCCGTGATCTCCGCGGTTCCCGACGACGACTCGCTGCCGGCAGCGCCCGCGCCGCCCGAATCCGCATCGCTCGACATCCGCCACGTCTCCGGCTACCGCGTGCAGGTCTACGCGACGCGCGAGCCGGAGAAGGCGAAGGCGTTCGCCGAGTCCGCACGCCCGCACTTCGGCGAAAAGGTCTACGTCGAGTACCTGGAACCCTACTACAAGGTCCGGCTCGGGGACTGCCTCACCCGGGAGGAGGCGCGCCTCCTGCAAGACAGGGCGAAGGCGGCCGGATTCGATGAAGCCTGGGTCACCGCGACGCTCGTGATTCGCGCCGCCGGGAACGCCCGTTGAGCGATCCGGGAAGACCGGGGGACGAGCCGGGCCTTTCCGTCGTCGTCCCCGCGTACAACGAGGAGGAGGTCCTCTCCTCCACCCTCGAAAGGATCCACGCGTACCTGTCCGCGCGGGGCGGGTCCTTCGAGGTCCTCCCGATCGACGACGGAAGCCGCGACGGAACGAGCCGCATCGCCCGCGCTTTCGCAGAGGCGCACCCGGAGTGCCGCCCCTTGAGAAACGAGACAAACCGCGGCAAGGGATACACGGTCCGCCGCGGGATCGAGGAGGCGCGGGGGGAGTTCGTTCTCTTCTCGGACGCCGACCTCTCCACGCCGATCGACGAGGCCGAGAAGCTCCTCGCCGAGCTGGAGAGAGGGATCGATCTTTCGATCGGATCGCGCGACCTCCCCGGATCCGACGTCCGCGTCCGCCAGCCCTGGTACCGGGAGACGATGGGCCGCATCTTCAACCGGATCGTCCGGCTTCTGGTCCTTCCCGGATTCGCCGACACCCAGTGCGGGTTCAAGGCGTTCCGGCGCAGCGCGGTCCTTCCCCTTCTCCCGCTCCTCCGGATCGACCGCTACAGCTTCGACGTGGAGATCCTCTTCGTCGCCCGGAGGCTCGGGCTGGAGGTCCGCGAGGTCCCCGTCGTCTGGGTCAACCGCACGGACACCCGCGTCGATCCCCTGCGCGACGCCTTCCGAATGCTTGTTGACCTGCTCCGGATCCGGTACTATGATTGGTCAGGTTGCTATCAGAAGCGGGGCGAAGGGTTTGCCCCCGCCGGACGGAGGACGGATCGCTCGTCCGCGCGTCCGGATGAAGAGCGGGAATAGCTCAGTGGTAGAGCGCCACCTTGCCAAGGTGGATGTCGCGGGTTCAACTCCCGTTTCCCGCTCCATTCTGTCCCGCGGAGTCCGCGAAGCCATCACGGGGCGGCATAGCCAAGTGGCTAAGGCAGAGGACTGCAAATCCTTGATCCCCGGTTCGAATCCGGGTGCCGCCTTGAACCCCTTCCCGATCTCGTCCGCGTGCGCCGAGGTGGCGAAACTGGTAGACGCCGCGGACTTAAAATCCGCTGAAGTTCACAACTTCGTGCCGGTTCGAATCCGGCCCTCGGCACGCCGGCACCCTGGAGAACGCTTTGGCTCGCGTGCGCTTCGCTGACGAGATCCGAGGCGGTCCTTTTGCCGCCCTCTTCCCGCTCCGCCCGCTCGAGCGTCTCCTTTTCGGCGGGTTCACGTTCGAGGAGAGGTGGCGTCTCCTCCTCCTCGACGCCGGGTTCGAGGAAGGGGGGTCGGACTCCGTCATCGTCCTGAACCCGCTCTCGATCCCGGAGCGTGAGCTGGCCGGCGAGATCCGGGAGAACGGGGACCGCGCGAGGGCTTGGACGAAGGGGGGCCGGATTCTCGCCGCGGTGATCGAGGC
>JBDRFQ010000284.1:0-4873 GCA_043818685.1 Candidatus Eiseniibacteriota bacterium | reverse complement strand
TACAGGACGCGCCGCGGCCCCTCGCCCCCTCTCGATGCGAAGAAGACCGGGGCGACCGGGTTCTCCACGCCCCACCGGCGGGCGCGCGCGAGCCTCGCGTCGTACCGCTCCTTCAGGTAGGGGCTCACGTAGATCACGTTCCGCGCGCGGCGGAGGACGTCGCCGACCATCCGGTTTCGAAAGAGGCCGCGGAGGCGCTCCATCGGCCTTCTCTCGAGCCGCGTCTCCTCCTCGATGACCCCGTGGATGCTGACGACCGCCGGCAGTCCGCTGTCGAGGGCGGCGAGGGCGTGGCGATCGGCGCTGTGGGCGTGCACGATGTCCGGCCCGAGCCGGCGGAGAGCGCGGACCATGCGGCGCCTGTCGGGGAGCCCGAGGAGGACGTTGCCGAAGCGGTCGAAGCTCCCGACCGAACGGACGGTCCAATTCGGCGCGATGCGGCGGGTCCCGGTCTTCTGCTCCGGCGAGGACACGACGACGTCGATCTCGACGCCGGGACTTCGAGAAAGCCCCTCGCAGAGCCGGAGGGTCGTCGCCTCGACCCCGCCGACGATGTTCGACGGATCGGCGGGGAAGAGGCCCACGATCGCGATCTTCATGCGCGTCATCGTAGCAAAGGGGACGGCACCGGGGCGACCTCGATCCTCGAGGACACTCACGGATTTCACGGAAAACCGGTACATGTCCAAGGACCAGGCTACCGGGGGAACGCGCGCCTGAGCCGGTCGATCCCCTTGCGGTGCTCCGCCGCGGCGGCGCCGACATCGCGCCGCACCGAGGAGAGGACCTTCGCGCCGAGAAGCGAATCGAGAGCCCCGTCCGCGCCGGCCCCGGCGGCGAGATCGAGAAGGGAGGGCCCCGCGATTCGGTCCCCCGCGCGGAGAAGCGCCTCTCCCTCCTTCACGAACGGGGAGAGGGACGCGGACGAGTCGATGAAGTTACCGGCGCGGTCGAGATAGCCCGCCAGCCGGAGCCGCGCGGTCCCGAACGCACGCAGCGTGCGGCGGAGCGCGACGGCAAGCGAAAGGGGCGGAAGAACCTCCTCGGGGAGGGACAGAGAGGCGGCCTCGGGAACGAGACGCGCCGCCTCCTCGGCGGACTCGGGAAGGAAGGACGAGAGAGGGCGCGAGAGATCCTCGAGGAGCGCGCCGTACGCGGCCGCCCCCGCGGCGAAGATCCCCTCCCGGCGCAGCTCCTTCTCGTCCGAATAATCGATGCCCGTTCGAATCGATCGCCGGAGGAAATCGATACGCCTCTCGATCGTCGGCGATCCTTCGATCGTCTCGATGCCGGGCTCGAGCTCGGAAAGGCCGGGAACGTCCCCCCGCGCGAGGCGGACGCCGTACGCCTCGGCCGCGCGCGCGATCGGGTCGCCGGAGCACGCCTCCGCGGACCTGGAGCTCCAGCGGCGTGGAGCGGACTCTCGGATGCGAAGGTGCCAGTACGTGCGAAAGAGGATCCCGCTCATCCCCTGGAGATCCTCGAGCCGCGCGAAGCGCCCCGACCGCGCGAGAAGGTCGCGGAGAAGTGCGAAGGGAGGATCGAGACCGCCCGGGACATGCGCCGGCGGATCGCTGGAGCGTTCTGGACCGTTCACGGGAAGGGGAGAGTACCACCGCCGCCGGTCCCACGGCAACAGGATGCTCGATGTTCCGCGCGCGGCGGCTATACTCCCTAACGGGATCGTCGGCGCCGCCGGCGAGCGCGGCTTCCGGAGGGATCGAGTGGACCCGTTTCCAAGCGAGATCGTTGTGGGCGAACCGGGGGACGGGGTCCGCCTCGACCTCTTCCTGCGCGGCCGCTTTCCCTCCTGCTCCCGCGCCCATCTCCGCGGGGAGATCGAGAAGGGACACGTGATCCGGAACGGCCGCCCGGCCCGCAAGGGGGATCTTCTTCGGGCGGGCGACCGGATCGACCTTCGCTCGTTCCGGGCGCCGGAAGAGACCCCGATCGCTCCGGATCCCTCCGGCGAGCTCGCGGTCCTCCACGAAGACTCCCGTCTTGTCGTCGTCTCCAAAGAAGCGGGTCTCCCGACCCTGCCGCGGGACGAGACGGACACGAACGCCCTCGCCTGCCGTCTCGTCGCGCGATACCCCGAGCTCCTTCGCGTGGGCCCCCCCTTCGAGGCGGGCCTTCTCCACCGCCTCGACACGGAGACGTCCGGGCTTCTCGTCGCCGCGCGGACGCCCGAGTCGTACCGCCTCCTCCGCGACCAATGGCGGTGGAGACGCGTCCTGAAGTTCTACCTCGCCCTCGTCGAGGGGGAGGCGCGCGGCTCCTTCACGATGCTCCTCCCGATCGCGCATCACCCGAAGAGCCGGAAGCGGATGACGGTCGGAGAGGAGGGGCGGTCGGCGGAGACCCGCTGCCGCTCCCTCTTCGCGGCGCGCCGCTCCTCGCTCCTTCTCGTGAACCTCCGCGAGGGGAGAAGACACCAGATTCGCGTGCATCTCGCCGCGGCGGGCCATCCGGTGTGGAACGATCCCCTTTACTCGAAGCGGGGGAAGCGCCGCGGCGGGCGGCTCATGCTCCACGCCCTCCGGCTTCGCTTCCGGCCGCGCGAGGGGGACGAGAGGATCGACATCGTCGACCCGCCGCCGCCGGCCTTCGCCGGAATCCTCAGGGGCGTGCTCGGCGACGGAGCGATCCGGGCCCTCCAGCGAGCGCTTCGCGTTCGTCCCCCGGAGTCGGACGGGTGAGGAAGCGCCTCGGGAGCCGATCGGGACGCCGGGGTTCGCGATCCCCCGCCTCCCGCGCCCCCGGGTCTGAGTCTCCCCGGACGAGAAATCTGCTTCCCCGCCCGAGGCGGCATGGTATGATGTAAGTTCTACTGAGCCGGAAGGCGGAGGCGCGTTCCGGGCGGCACGGGCCGCGCGGCGCCTCGAGCAGGCAAGGAGGAGAGCATGCCGCACCACAACTTCGTGGCGATCCTGAACTCCTGGAAGGGAGGCGAGGTCACCATCGTCAACCCGCAGAGCTTCCGTCGGGGCGCCATCACCAACGCGATCGACCTGGAGACCTTCCCCGCCAAGCTCGTTCAGATCGGAGACGACTTCGTCGAGGTCAGCTACGAAGCGAAGAAGAAGGGCGAGATGGCGCCCGTGACCCAGTACATCCCCTTCGCCCAGATTCGTCGCCTCTCCGGCTGGGGATCGGAGAACCTGATTCACGTCTAGCTTGAATCACGCGCTCGTCCTTCCGGGGGCTTCGGATGCGATCCGCGGAGATCGCCGGCGCGAGGGTCCGCCTTCCGCGCGGGAGCGGAGAGCCTGCGCTCCGACCGGGTCGCGCGAAGGGTCCGATCGTCCCCCCGCCTCCCGCGGGCCGGACTCGCACGGATCGATTGATTCATGATTGAATGTTCGAACGGCGGCGGATCCGATTCCCCCGCCGCTCCGTTTCGGGGGGACGCCCGCATGCCCCCCCCCGCCATCGATGCGGAGACCGCTCGCGCTCTCCGCGCCGCCCTTCTTCGCTGGTACCGGAAGAACCGGCGGGACCTTCCCTGGAGGAGGACGTCGGATCCGTACCGGATTCTGGTGTCGGAAACGATGCTCCAGCAGACGCGCGTCTCCGTCGCGATCCCCTACTACGAGAGGTTCACCTCGCGCTTCCCCGACCCCGCGTCTCTTGCAGCGGCGCCGCTCGACGAGGTCCTCGCCCTCTGGGCGGGGCTCGGCTACTACCGGCGGGCACGCCATCTGAAGAGCGCGGCCGAGAAGATCGTGAGCGAACACGGCGGGAGGGTCCCGGACCGGCTCGACGCTCTCCTTGCGCTTCCCGGCGTCGGGCGCTACACCGCGGGCGCGATCCTTTCGATCGCCCACGGGCGGCGGGCCGCGGTTCTCGACGGCAACGTCTTTCGCGTCCTCGCTCGTTTTTTTGCACGTAAAGGATCGTGGCGGCGGGCAGCGGACCGCACGCCGTTCTGGGACCTCGCCGAGGCGCTCGTTCCTGAAGGAAATCCGGGAGAGCTCAACCAGGCGCTCATGGAGCTCGGCGCTCTCGTCTGCGTTCCCCGCGCGCCGGACTGCCCCCGCTGCCCGCTCCGCGCCCGCTGCGAGGCGCTCCGTCTGGACCGCGTCGACCGGTTCCCGGTCCCCCCACCGCGCGAGCAGACCGAGATCGTGGCGGAAAGCCGCTACGTGCTTCTCGATGGGGAGGGGAGGGTTCTCCTCGTGCGGAGGCCGGAGCGCGGCCGGATGGGCGGGCTCTGGGACCTCCCGGATTCCCCGCCGGGGAAGAGGCGCGGGAGGAAGGTGGGGACCCTCCGCCACAGCGTCCTCCGCTTCCGCTACGTGGTCGACGTCTATCGTCTCTCGCGGCCGTCCCGAAGCGCGAGGGGAGGACCCGACCGGCGATGGGCCGCGCGCGAAGAGCTCGAATCGTACGCCCTCACCGGCATGGCGAGAAAGGCGCTCGCCGTCGGGCTCCCACCGAAACCATAGATCTCAATCAATTAAAATTCAAGCAATGGGGCGAGGAGGGGGTCCTCGATCTTCTCGAGGCCGTCCGCGCGCGCCTTCTCGAGGGCGGCTTCCGCCTCGGCGCGCTTCCCCTCCCCGGCGAGGGCGGCGGCGAGGAGGAGCCGGCCCTCCGGGTCACCCGGCTCGAGAAAGACCGCCTCGCGCGCGGCGCGCTCCGCCTCTTCGAAGCGACCCGCGCCGATCTCCGCGCGAGCGTGAAGCGCCTGAACGTCGTAGAGGAACGGGAGCATCTCCGCGAGCGAGCGGAACTGGTCGGCCGCGTTGCCGAACTCCGCCGCCTCGAGGTAGGCGAGGCCGAGCCGGTGGTGAAGATGGAGGTCGGTGGACCCTGGCGGATGCGTGTCGAACACCTCCCGGGCGATCGGATCGAGCTTCTCCCGCTCCTC
>JBDRFQ010000283.1:0-2859 GCA_043818685.1 Candidatus Eiseniibacteriota bacterium | reverse complement strand
CTCCGCGGCGAGATCGACACCGACGTTCCGGACACGCCGAAGCCCCCGCGCTTCGATCTCGGGAAGAACGCGCCGAACCCGTTCAACCCGTTCACGACGATCGAGTACGAGATCCAGGCGGGCGGCGCCGAGACGACCCTCGAGATCTACGACGTGAGCGGCAGGCATCTCGCGACGCTCGTCGACGGCTTCAAGGCGGAGGGACGCCACACCGTTCAGTGGAACGGCCGCGACGGCGATGGGCGCGCCGTTCCTTCGGGCGTGTACCTCTACCGCCTGAAGACTCCGTTCGAGGAGATGACGCGGAAGATGCTCCTCATCAGGTAGCGCCACCTACGCGGCGCTGCTTGTTCAAGGGTCCCCGGCTTCGGCCGGGGGCCCTTTTTTGTCGGCAGGCGCCGACGCCGTCGTACCTTCCCGCAGTCCCATGCGGTAAGATCCGGAGGGGAGAATCGGGGAGGGTCGTCATGCGCGTCGCGATCACCGGCTCCACAGGGTTGATCGGCTCGGCGGTCGTCCGTTCGCTGCGCAAGGACGGCCACGAGGGTCTCCGGCTCGTCCGCCGCGCACCTTCGCGTGAGCGGGAAGAGGCCCGCTGGAACCCGCGCGAGGGAACGATCGATCGGGCGGCGATCGAGGGCGCGGACGCGGTCGTGCATCTCGCCGGAGAGAACATCGCATCCGGAAGGTGGACCGCGAGGCGCAAGCGCGCGATCCTCGAGAGCCGGACTGCCGGAACGCGGCTCCTCGCCGAGGCGCTCGCCTCCCTCGAGAGGAAGCCGCGGGTTCTCGTCTCCGCCTCCGGCGTCAACTACTACGGAAGCCGCGGCGATGAGATCCTCACCGAGGAGAGCGGCGCGGGAGAGGGATTCCTCGCCGGGGTCTGCCGCGAGTGGGAGAAGGCGGCGGACCCGGCGCGCGAGGCGGGCATCCGCGTCGTTCACCCGCGCATCGGGCTCGTGCTCTCCGCGGACGGAGGGGCGCTCACGAAGATGCTGCCCCTCTTCCGGCTCGGTCTCGGCGGGCGGATCGGGAGCGGTCGCCAGTTCATGAGCGCGATCGGAATCGGAGATCTCGTTCGGGCAATCCGCTTCCTGATCGAGGACGAGCGCCTCTCCGGTCCGGTCAACGCCGTGATGCCTCCGCCCTTCACGAACGCCGCGTTCGCCGAAACGCTCGGGAGGATTCTCCGGAGGCCGGCGGTCCTCCCCGTTCCAGCGGCCGCCGTCTCGCTTCTCTTCGGCGAGATGGGGCGCGAGACCCTCCTCGGGAGCGTTCGCGCCGTGCCCGCGAAGCTCGAGCGGGCCGGTTTCCGGTTCGAGCATCCGGACCTGGAGTCGGCGGTTCGCGCCTGCCTGGCGCGGCCGCCGCGCGGTAAGACAAAGGCCTGATCGGGAGGCGCGGGCAGGGCGCCGACCGGCGGTGCAACGAGGAGCTCGATGAGCGCACGCAGTCCGTCGATCGCCAACTTCTCCATGGAGATCGCCGTCGATCCGGGAATGCCGACCTACAGCGGCGGGCTCGGCATTCTCGCGGGGGACACGATTCGGTCCGCCTCGGACCTCGCCGTTCCGATGGCCGCGGTGACGCTTCTCTATCGGAAAGGGTTCTTCTACCAGAAGCTCGGGCCGGACGGAACGCAGGCGGAGGAACCGGTCGAATGGGTCGTGGCCGACTTCCTGGAGGAGATGTCTCCGCGCGTCGAGGTGTTCCTCGAGGGACGGTCCGTTTCCGTTCGGGCCTGGAGATACGAGGTCAAGGGGACGCGGGGACACGTCGTTCCCGTCTACTTCCTCGACACCGACCTCCCGGAGAACTCGGAGGAGGACCGGCCGCTGACCCACACGCTTTACGGCGGCGACAAGCGCTACCGCTTCTGCCAGGAGGCGATCCTCGGCATCGGCGGCGTTCGCATGCTCCGGGCCCTCGGCCACACCGAGGTTCAACGCTTCCACATGAACGAAGGGCACGCGGGTCTGCTCGCCCTCGAGCTCCTCGCCGAAGAGGCGTGCACGGCGGGTAGAAAGGAGATCGTTCGCGGCGATGTCGATGCGGTGCGCGAGAAGTGCATCTTCACGACGCACACCCCCGTCCCCGCGGGGCACGACCAGTTCCCGATGGATCTCGTTCACTCCGTTCTCACCACGCACCGGGAGCTGGAGGAGATGCAGGATGTCTTCTGCATCGACGTGGTCGACCGCCTCGTCGACCACGGAAGGGAGTACTTCGACACCAGGCATGTCGTCGAGGGCCGGCCGGCGCTCAACATGACCTACCTTGCGCTCAATCTGAGCGGCTACGTGAACGGCGTCGCCAAGAGACACGGCGAGATCTCCCGCCTCATGTTCGCGGACTACGCGATCGACTCGATCACGAACGGGGTGCACGCGGGAACCTGGGTCTCGAGCCCTTTCCGAGATCTCTTCGACCGGCACATCCCCGGGTGGCGAGAGGACAACTTCAGCCTTCGCTACGCGACCCGAATCCCCGGCGAGGAGCTTTGGCGCGCCCACATCGAGGCCAAGAAGAGCCTCCTCGCGCACGTCAACCGCGAGACGAACGCGGGGATGGACTTCGAGCGCTTCACGATCGGGTTCGCCCGCCGCGCGACCGCCTACAAGAGGGGGGATCTGCTCTTCTCCGACATCGATCGCCTCAAGAGAATCGCCTCGGACGCGGGGCCCTTTCAGGTCGTCTATGCGGGGAAGGCGCACCCGCGGGACGGCGACGGGAAGGAGCTGATCCGGCGGATCTTCCGCGCGAAGGAAGAGCTCGGGGAGGCGGTCCGCGTCGCCTATCTCGGGAACCACGACATGGAGCTCGGGAAGAAGATCATCGCGGGCGTCGACCTCTGGCTCA
>JBDRFQ010000282.1:0-5920 GCA_043818685.1 Candidatus Eiseniibacteriota bacterium | reverse complement strand
GGCCATTGGCCTTTGGCGAAAGAGATCCCTTTCCAGCTGAATTCCGTGCTACCGCTGCCTCCGCTCTCCGCGAGCTGCATGATCCCTGTCTGCTCGATCCCGTCCCGCAACCAGGTGAACTCGACCGGGTCGCCGGCGGATCCGCGAACGAAGACGCGGTAGTACGCCGCGGGATCGTCCGTGAGCCGCACGCCGTTCACCGCGACGACGAGATCGTCTTTGCGAAGACCGAGGATGCCGATCGGGGAATCGGGCCCCACCTCTCCCCACTGCTTCATCCCTCCATCGCGGATGATGCGGCCACGCTCGTTGAAACTCCCGTAGCTCGAGCTGAGCCATGTATCCAACGGGATGAAGCGGGACTTGAGGACGAGCGACCAGAAGGAAGCGCCGACCTGGAGTGCGAGGAGCGCGGTCAGGATGCCGACCGCGGCGAGCCTGAAAGCGAGGACCGGCTTCGAGATCGTGCCCTGATCGGACACGGGAGTGCCTCCGCGCGGGGAGCCCCGGAGAGTGCCGGAGCGTCACGCGATAACCCGCCCTCACATGATAGCACGGTTCACATTGGTAACTGATACCGCATTCGAGGAGACCGATCCTCCGCGTTCCCCCGACAAGGAAGACGGCCATCCTCCTCCCGAAAGACGGCCGTCCAGAAGTGCGTCGTTTCCAATCACCGCACGTGCACGATCCGGAACGAGCGGCTCTGGTCCGCGGTCTTGAGACGGACGAAGTAGGTCCCCGCTGCCGCCGCGCGCCCCCCCTCGTCGCGTCCGTTCCAGGTCACGCGGTGCTCGCCGGCGGGGAACGCCTCGTCCGCGAGCACGGCCACGAGCCGCCCGCGCACGTCGTAGACCCGGAGGTCGACGTTCTCCCTCTCCGTGAGCCCGAAGCGAACCACGGTCTCGCTCGAGAAGGGGTTCGGCGCCGCCCGGAGCACGGCCGGAGCCACGAGATCCGTCGTGGTCGCCACCGCGGTCGGATCGGTGAGATCGAGGATGACCGCCGCGTTGTTTCCGTTCACGAAGGTCACTTCGAAGAGGAGCCACTGTCCGCTCGGGCTCATGTCGAAGGCGTCCTGGCCGCTCGAGATCTCGTCGATCAGGTCGGTGTCGACCATCGTCACGCCTTCCTGGATGATCAGCACGCTGTCGAGGAAGAGCCCCGTGTCGAAGTCGGTGTTCGGATCGTTCCAGTCCCCGAACCAGACGACCTTTCCGTTGTCGCCGATCTGGATCGGGCCGCTTGTCGTTCCGAACGACGTGAACAGGTACGGCGCGATGTCCGGCATCGTCCCGCCCTCCTGAGCGAGAACTCCCCCGTTCTTCACGATGATCTCGTCGTCTGCCGTGTTCCCGTCGAGGTTCGCCTTGAACACGTGCCCGCCGCCGTTGTTCACGTCGAGCCCCCGGGAGGAGAGCAGCTCGTAGTTCCTCCCCGCGACCGGTGCGGGGCTCCCCTCCTGGGCGATCAGCTGGTGGTTGAGATAGATGACGCCGTCGGTCGTCGTCGCCCCGGTGAGATCGGCGAAGTAGAGCGCCTCGCCGTTGTTGTTGAACGCGGTCTGGTGGGGGCCCGTGCCGAAGTCGACGATTCCCTCGGACTGGCCGGCGAGGGTGTCTTCCTCCATCGCGATCAGCGTCTCGGAGAGGAGGTTCCCCAGCGCGTCGACCTCCGCGATCACGAGGGCCCGGTCGACGGTGGAGGCGACCGCGGTGTCCTCCACGCTCGCCACGATCAGGATCTCGCGGTTGTCGTTGATGTGTGTCTCGAAGAAGCCGATGTACTGCGTTCCCGGCGAGAAGCCGGGCGCGGTCGAGACGTCGCTCTCCTGGATGACGAGCGTCGTGTCGTAGTAAATCCCCGAGTCGTCGTTCGACCCGCTCGTCCCCGAGAGGAAGAAGTTCCACCCGCTGTGCCCGTCGTTGTTCAGGCGAACCGCGTCGAAAGTGTTGAGGGTGGCGCCCGGCGGCTGCGAGAGGGGCTGGTCCTCGCGGAGGTAGAGCGTGTCGTTCCGGATGATCACCGCGTCCGCGTCCGTGTTCGGATGGTCCGTGTCCGCCTCGACGAGCCATCGGAAGTTGTCGTTGACCGCGAGGTTGTCGATGGTGGTCACGGCGCCCACGCCCGGGATGAGATCCCCCTCCTCAACGACGGTCTCGAAGATGATGAGGATCTGAGCCTCTCCGGCGCCCGCCGTGAGAAGCAGAAGGAGCGCCGCCGCGATTGCCGCTCGTTTCATGAGCACCTCCCCGGGTCGTTCACCCGTGAAACAGGACTTCCGGCCTTCCCCGACGGAGGCAACCCGACACTGCGCGCCGCGGGGCGGTTTCCAAGCTCGGTTCTCGAATGACGGCAAGGCAATCCGTACGGCTTCAGTATAGCACGAAGGGCGGCCCGCATGAAGACGCGGCCCGGTGCCCGCGGGCCTTCGGATCGCCGCCGCGCCCCCGCGCCCGTGGCGGCCGGGCCGGGTGCTCCGCCTCCTCGCCGCGGAGAACCCTGCGGCCCCTCCGCCGAGGGGCACTACTTGGGAGAACCGGGGTTGTCGCGGCCCCAGCGCATGCGTTCCTCCTCGACCTTCCCGAAGACGTAGCTTCCGCCGGCCATCCCCCCGAGCACCCCCACGAAGAGCGAAACGACGGGCTTCTTGACGAAGACGGCTGCATAGAACGGCGCCTGCTGAAAGACGGTGACGACAAAGAGCCAGAAGTCGGCGGTCCTCTCCCTCCTGACGGTGTCGGCGTCATGGAACGCGCCGCCGCATTGGTGGACGAGGAACCGTGCGACGACCTCCAGGATCGGCAGGAGCGACGCGTATACCCACGCGATGCACGCCCCGATGAGAGTCCCCGCAACGACCCTGAGGGCCGCTCGGGGAAGATTCGGGGCCGGCATGTGCGCTTGGTTCCATCCTTCGGACACAGTCCCCATCAGACAAGACAGCACGACAACGAAAGCGATCCAGGAGAGGAGGGCGCCCGGTAGGTACCCGGGCGCGATCCGCTCGACGGAGAGATCCACGAGGCCGTACCACAGGAGCGGGTGGATCAGACCATGTACGAACCCGGCGGGGGGGGGAGCCGGGTGCGGACTTCTTCGGAAACCGGCTTGAACCGCTCTTCGCGTCGTCCGCTTCGGAGCGCGCGGAGAAGCCGGCCTGCGAAGGGTTGGAGCGGCGCCGAAGTCGGAGTCAAGGGCTGCGCGCGCCAGGCGCGGGAAAGCCGTCCCTCCCGCCGGTCTTCGCCGGAAGGAGAACCGAGAGGAGGATCACAAACAGAACGAAGGAGCGGGGTTTCCCCACCGGGTTCTTCACGCCGTCGCTCCCAAGATCCGGTGTCCGGACATCCCATCCGCGGCGGTGACATCTATGATGCTCGCGGGCGCGGGTTCTCGGCGCTACTCCCCGCGCAGATCTCGAACCATCGCGAGGACCGTCTCCTCCACGATCTTCGAAGCCTCCTCGTGCAGCCGGTGCGAGCTCTCCCTCGCGAGAACGAACTCGCCCCTCGTCGAGCGCGCGGCCACCGCGCGGCTTTCCTCGATCCAGTACCCCTGGTACTCCTCGGCCGCCTCGCCGAACAGCGGGTTCGGCACCCCCGATGCGATGACGGTCAGGGGGATCTCCCCGAACGACCCGATCGCCGCGGCGAGAGCCGCGCTCTCACCGAGCATCTCGCGGTGCTCCGAAGCGACGGCGCGCAAGAACTCCGCCTCCGACCTTGCCCGCGGGTCGGTCGATGCAAGCCCGCGGTCCGCGGCCGCCTGCCATTCGTTTGTCATTGCCTCCGCCATCCGGCGAAGATCGGGAAAGCTCTCCCCGAGGAGCCAGCCGAGAGGGGGCGGGTCGAGAAGGACCATGCCCGCGACCTCCTCCGGATAGCGGGCCGCGAAGACCTGCACGTTGAGCCCGCCGAGCGAGTGGCCGACGAGGACATAGGGACCCGGCACGGAGGCGGCCGTGAGGAGCGCCCGGAGCTCGTCCGCGACGCGGCCGCTGTGCCGGGGGAGCGGTCCGGGCTCGCTCCGCCCGTAGCCGGCCCGTTCGTACGTCAAGATCCTCGTGACCTCCGCGATCCGCTCCCGGATCGGGCCCCACTCTTCCGATCGACCGCCGATGCCGACATCGATCACGACGGCCGGCGCGCCTGTCCCCGCCTGATCGATGTGGAGCCGGTGGGTTCCCACGTCGATCATCTCGCCCGTGTCCGATCCGCTCCCCCCGCAGGAGAGAACGACCGGGAGAAGGGTCAATCCCAGAGCCGCTCGAAATCCCATGATTGGTCCTCCAAAGGCCTCATCGTGCAAGGGTCCCGGCCCCGCGCGGGAACTCCTCAGACGATTCCTCAGGCTATCACAGAAACCCATTGCCGTAAATGACGTTCCCTGTCAAGTTCGGGGGCAGTCCCGGGCCGGTCCCCTGGGTCTCGTTCCCCCGGGCCGCCGGTGCTCGCCGGGGGTTGACAGGGCGCGGATCTATGGTACATTCAATCGTCTGCGGGGGCCCCGGGACCCCCATGAAGGATGGTGAAGCGATGGACACGATCCGAAGGCTCGAGTCCGACAAGCTCCGCACGGACATCCCCGAGTTCTCCTCGGGGGACACGGTCGCCGTGTCGGTGGTCGTGCGCGAGGGGGACAAAGAGCGCATCCAGGTTTTCCAGGGAGTTGTGATCCAGAGAAAGGGATCCGGGTACTCCGAGACCTTCACGGTCCGGAAGGTGAGCGGCGGGATCGGCGTGGAGCGCGTCTTTCCCCTCCAATCTCCCTCGGTCGCCTCGGTGACGGTCGTCCGCAAGGGGCGGACGCGGCGCGCCCGCCTGTACTTCTTGCGTGAAAGAAAAGGACGCTCGGCCCGCCTCAAGGAGGATCGGGGGTAGTGACCCCCGGGGGCGTCTACTCTTCGGAGATCACCGGCCGTCTCCTCGATGCGATACGCGCGGAGACGGCCTTCCTCTGTCCGCCGGATCGGCCCCGCCCCGAGAAGCAGTCGCCCGACCTCGAGATCGCGCTCGGCTGGCGGAAGGGGCGCCGGATCGCCGGTGTGGACGAGGCCGGCCGCGGCCCCCTCGCGGGCCCGGTTGTCGCGGCCGCGGTCCGCCTCCACCCGGAGCGCGTCCCCCCGGGGCTCGACGACTCGAAGAAGCTCTCCCCCGAGGCGCGCGCGCGCCTCTTCTCGTCCATCCTCCGCTCCGCGGAGGATGTCGGCATCGGCCTCGTCACGGAGGAGGGGGTCGACCGCTGGAACGTCCGCGAAGCGGCGCGCGAGGCGATGATCCGGGCGGCGAGGGCTCTCGTGGAGCCGGCCGACTGGGTCCTCGTCGACGGGATCCGCCTCGACCCGTTCCCGTTCCGGCAGGTCGCCGTGATCGGGGGGGATCGCCTCGTTCCGTCGATCGCGGCCGCTTCCATCGTCGCGAAGGTCGTTCGCGACCGCCTGATGAGCGCCTACTCCAGGCTCTTCCCCCTCTACGGCTTCGACCGCCACAAGGGATACCCGACCGGCGAGCACGCGCGGGCGATCGCCGCGCATGGCCCGTCGTTGATTCACCGAAGGACATTTCATGTGCCAATCTGCTCGGAGGGCGCGACCGGTGAAGAGGGGGCGGGGAAGGCGGACCGCCGCCGGACCGGGGAGAGGGGGGAGGAGACCGCGGCGCGCCATCTCGAGGGGCGCGGCTACCGGATCCGCGCGCGGAACTACCGGACACGGCGCGGGGAGATCGATCTCGTCGCGGAGCGCGGCCGCGAGATCGTTTTCGTCGAGGTCCGCTTCCGCCGGAGCGAGGCGTACGGCGTCCCGGCCGAGACGGTCGACGGCCGCAAACGCCTCCGCATCGCCCGCGCCGCCGCGGCCTACCTGGTCGAGCACGGCCTCACGGAGCGCCCGTGCCGCTTCGATCTCGTCGCGCTCACCGCC
>JBDRFQ010000281.1:0-3039 GCA_043818685.1 Candidatus Eiseniibacteriota bacterium | reverse complement strand
CCCGCCGGGCCCCTCGATCGGCGCCTGGTTCGTCGCGCCGGGCCCTCCGAACCGAGACGATTGAAATCCAGAACCGACCGCATATCAGGGAGTTGGGGCGTCGGGACGGCTCGGGTCAAGGAGAGGCGCGAGCGGGCCGATCCTCCGTGCGGATGCGGCGGCCGGCGGTCCGCCGCCGGAAGCGCCGGCGATGGATGTCGACCAAGCGGAGGAGCTGAAATGAGCCGTCTCGCGACACGCGTCCTGTCCGTGTTCGTCTTGCTGATCCTTTCGGTCTCAACGGCCGGCGCGAAGGAGAAGGCGGACCCCTACCCGCTCGAATCGAACGTTCCCCTGCCGATCGACAGAGGGGTCACGGTCCGGCCGGTGGACTGCCAGGTGGGAAACCTGAACCCGCCTTACTACGCGATCCCGGGCTTCATCCTGCCTCCCGAGGAGTACAAGCTCGTGTTCGATCCGAACGAGACCTGCACGGCGTGTCCCGACGGCGTGATCATCACCACGGTTCACGTGCTCCTACAGACGGCCGAGCTCTGCACGCTCGTCATGGCGGTCGACGTCGAGGAGGCCGTGTACCCGAACGACCCGGACTGTCCGGAACCCGGGCCGGAGCTCTGCAACAGCGGCCTCTACTCGGTAACGATCCCCCAGGCAGGGCTGTGGAACATCGGGCTCCCGATCAGCTGCCCCTGCATGGGGATGGATGACCTTTACCTTCTCAGCTTCCACATCGAGGACGTAGGCCCCGAGACCTACGGCACCATGCCCGACCTGGTCACCGACAACTCTCCCGCGGCCTGCACCAGCTGGAACAACTACGGAAACGGCTGGGACGACCTTTACGAGGTGTACGGGTTCCCCGGCCAGCTGAGCTTCTATGCGGACGCAACTTGTTGCGAGGCAACGGGAACCGAGGAATCGAGCTGGGGGAGCATCAAGAAGCGGTACCGCAAGTAGCCGGAGCTGCTCCGGAGAAAGCGGGACGCGCGGGGCGCGCCTCGGGCGAGAACCGGCGGGACCTTCGCAGAGCGGGAGGCCCCGCCTTCTCTTCTGGAGCGGCGGGACGAAAAGAGGCTCGATCTTCCCGGCGGATCGATTTCATGCCTGGCGGCGAAGTCGATGGGAGCGCAGTGGTTCGACGCGGGAATGCCGGATGTCCGCCCGGCCGCGCCCTTCATTATGGGCTTGACAGTTCTTCCGCGTTAACTGATATTGACACGGTGGCGTTTGGGTTCCTCCTACCGAATCGACTCAACGTGTACGCCCCCGATGAATCGAAGGTCGGTCTTGGAGTCAGGTTCCCGAGTGCGCCCGAAGAGCGACCGCGGCCCGTTCGGGCCGGGCGCTCCTTCGGAGTCTCGAGTCCGGCGCCCGCCCGTCAGGGCGCGGCGGCCGGCGCGTTCAACATCAGGGGCGAAGACGGAGTTCGGGACAGGCCATGAAACTGTATGTAGGCAACCTCCCCTTCGGCGCGACCGAGGAAGAAATCCGAGCGCTCTTCGAGAAGCACGGCACGGTTCAGGGGGTCAACCTGATCACGGATCGGGACACCGGGCGGCCGCGCGGGTTCGGGTTCGTGGAGATGGACGACACGGAAGGAAACGCCGCGATTCGCGCCACCGACGGAACGGAGCTCGGCGGGCGGAATCTCAAGGTGAGCGAGGCTCAGCCTCGCAGAGACGATCGAGGAGACAACCGGCGGCGCGGAAGCCGCTGGTAGGCGCCTTCGCGGCCGCGCCGGGGCGCGGACTCGTGTTTCGGGCCGGGGGGCCGCCTGATGTGGCTCCCAGCTCGGACCGCACCGCTCCCGATCAAGACGAGTTCGGACTGAAGAGACGCTCGCGGAGCCGAGTCGGCCGGGAGCCCCGCGAGATTCTCCCCGTTTTGGAAGCCCGGAATCCTTCCGCCGGAGGGAGCGTCGATTTGATGAACGTACTGCTCGTTTCGCCCAACACGCCCGACACATTCTGGAGCTACCGCCACGCGCTTCCGTTCATCAAGAAGAAGGCGGGCCACACCCCCCTCGGTCTGCTCACCGTCGCCGCTTTCCTCCCCGAGACTTGGAACCTGAAGCTTGTTGATCTGAACGTCAGCCGTCTTTCGGATGATGAGATCCGGTGGGCAGACTATGTCATGGTGAGCGGGATGCTCATCCATCGCCGGTCGTTGTTGGAGGTCGCCGGGCGATGCGCGGCCCTCGGGCGCCCGGTCATCGCGGGAGGGCCGCTCTTCACGACCTCGCACGAGACGTTCCCCGAGATCCCGCATGTGGTCCGCGGCGAGGCGGAGGACCTGATGGCCTCGCTCGTTAAGGACATGATCGCGGGGCGCGTCCGCCCGCTGTACGAGGCGGCGGAGAAGCCCGACCTTCGCAGCGTGCCGCCGCCCCGCTGGGACCTCATCGACTTCAGGGACTACGCGTGCATGTCGGTTCAGTTCTGCAGGGGATGCCCTTTCGACTGCGAGTTCTGCGACATCGCCTTGCTCAACGGCCGAAAGCCGAGAACGAAGTCCCCGGACCAGGTGGTCGGCGAGCTGGACGCGCTTCGCGCCGCCGGGTGGAAGGGGTCCATCTTCCTCGTCGACGACAACTTCCTCGGTCACAAGCCGCGAGTGAGGGAGCTCCTCGGGCGGATCATCGAGTGGCGCGAGAGAACGGGCGCGCGAGTGGATTTCCTCACGGAGGCGTCCATCGACCTGGCCGAGGAGCCGGTGCTGCTCGATCTGATGGTGAAGGCGGGCTTCACGAGGGTCTTCGTCGGGATCGAGTCGCCCGACGTGGAGAACCTCCGCGAGTGCAACAAGCTTCAGAACACCCGCTGCGACCTCGCGGAATCGGTGCGGAAGATCCACGCCGCCGGGCTCGAGGTGATGGGCGGCTTCATCATCGGCTTCGACGGGGACACGGCGGACATCTTCCAGCGCCAGTTCGAGTTCATCCAGAGAACGGGCGTGGTGACCGCGATGGTCGGGCTCCTCAACGCGCTTCCGGGAACCCGTCTTTACCGGCGTCTCGCCTCCGAGGGGCGTCTCCTGGAC
>JBDRFQ010000280.1:0-4918 GCA_043818685.1 Candidatus Eiseniibacteriota bacterium | reverse complement strand
CTGGGTGAGAGTCCGATTGACAGCCGTCCGGCCTGTCTCCATAATGGGACAGGCTGAGAGAGGGGATCGATGAACCTGCAGGCCGTTCTTGCCGCGCTCGGCGACCCGGTTCGCTTTCGGATCGTGGAGGCGCTTCGCCAGGAGGCCCTCTGCGTCTCCGACCTCGTCGAGCGCCTCGGGGAGTCCCAGCCGAACGTGTCGCGCCACCTGAAGACCCTTCGCGAGAGCGGGCTAGTCGATTCGATCCGGGAGGGGAAGCGGGTGCGCTATCGAGTCGTTCCCGAGACGCTCGGCGATGTCGCGCGCTGGGCGTCGGCCGGCGCCCGCGCGCGCGCCGGGGGGGCGCCCGGCGGGGAGCCGAAAGCCCGACCCGCGCGGAGGCGAGACGATCCGGACGGCTTCCTCTTCGGCCGCTGACAAGGAGAGCCATGCCCGACCAGGTCCTCGTCGTCGACGACGAGAAAGGGATTCAGACCTCGCTTCGCCGCATTCTCGAGTACGAGGGGTACGAGGTCGCGGTCGCCTCGAACGGCGATGAAGCGCTCGACGCGATTCGGAGCGGCTCTCCCTCGCTCGTCCTTCTCGACATCAAGATGCCCGGCATGGACGGGATCGAGGTGCTCGGCGAGGCGATGCGGATCCGGAGCGATCTGGTCGTTGTCGTGATCTCGGGGCACGGCACGGTCGCCACGGCGGTCGAGGCGACCAAGCTCGGCGCGTTCGATTTTCTCGAGAAGCCACTCGACCGCGACCGCCTCCTTCTCACCGTCAGGAACGGCCTCGAGCAGAGGCGCCTCGCGGTGGAGAACCTGATCTACCGGGAGCGGATGGACGAGACATACCGGATCGTCGGCGAGAGCGACGCGATCAAGAAGATCCTCCGGACGATCGAGAAGGTCGGGCCGACGGGCGGGCGCGTCCTCATCACCGGCTCGAACGGGACCGGGAAGGAGCTCGTGGCACGCGCCCTTCACGCCGCCTCGCCCCGCGCGAAGCGTCCCTTCGTCGAGGTGAACTGCGCGGCGATCCCGGAAGAGCTCATCGAGAGCGAGCTCTTCGGGCACGAGAAGGGGGCGTTCACCGGGGCCACGTCGCTTCGCATCGGCAAGTTCGAGCTCGCGGACGGCGGGACGCTCTTCCTCGACGAGGTGGGGGACATGTCCCTCTCCGCCCAGTCGAAGGTGCTCCGGGCGCTCGAGCTCGGCGAGGTCGCGCGCGTGGGAGGGCGCGGGACGCGCCGCGTCGACGTGCGGGTTTTCGCGGCGACCAACAAGGAGATTGGGCGCGAGGTGCGGGAAGGCCGCTTTCGAGAGGACCTCTACTACCGCCTGAACGTGGTTCCGATCCACGTCCCGGCGCTCGTCGAGCGGAAGGAGGACATCCCGACTCTCGCCCGCCACTTCCTCGATCGCTACTGCAAGCAGAACGGCCTCCGTCCCAAGGACCTGACCGACGAGGTGATCGATCTCTTTCTCCACCACGACTGGCCCGGGAACGTGCGGGAGCTTCGCAACACGATCGAGCGGATCATCATCCTGTCGGAATCGGAGCGAATTGCCGTTTCGGATGTGGTCTTCTCCGGCCTTCCCGGGAGCGGCGCGGGGGACCCGGTCCCGAGCGACGCGACCTTTCAGGAGTTCAAGGACAAAGCGGAGAGGGACTTCCTCTTGACGAAGCTCGAGGAGAACAACTGGAGCGTCTCCCGCACCGCGCGCGAGCTCGGCATGCAGCGATCAAACCTCTACAAGAAGATCGAGAAGTTCGGGCTGAAACGGCCCTCCTCCGGCGGGGACGATCGACTCCGCGAGTGAGGTCTTCCGGACACGTCGCGGAAGGGCCGCGGTCCGGATCCACGAAGACTCCCGGAGGGGCGCTTCACTGGAACCTCTTGGAATCCAGAGGGTTACAGAGCTGTGCGCGCGTGCGGTTCCCCGGTCCGCGCGGGGCCTCGTCGTGGCACGCGCCTTGCCATGAATTGAAATGTCCCGGAACGGGAGGTGGATCATGAGAACCAAACGGAACCTCGCCCTCGCGGCCTTGATCCTGGGGATCGCGGCCGCGGGCTTTCTCACCGGCTGCGACGACGACGAGTGTCCGACCTCCGTCTGCTACAAGGGACCGCCCCCGGTCCCCGCCGGCGTCTACACGGTGACGGGGGACGGCTCGGTGCAGGTCTATTGGAGCCCGATTCGGGGGGCCGAGGTGCGGCGCTACGGGGTCTACCGGAGCCTGACGCCGGAGGGGTCGTACCAGTGGATCGCGGACGTTTCCCCCTCGGACGCCCCGTACTACGTCGACGCGGGCCTCGTGAACGGAACGACCTACTACTACGCGGTCGACGCGCAGTACTCCTACGGCGAGAGCGAGCTCTCGTTCGAGACGGTCGCGGACACGCCCCGCCCGGACGGGACCGGCCTGATCGTGTACGACGACGAGTCGGACCCGGACCGCGCCGGGCTCGATCTCTCGCGGGTGGAGGCGCGGGGCATGGGGAGCGACATGATCCGCCCGTGGAACGATCCCCTCGTCGACTACTACGTGATCGTGCTGGACGGTCTCTTCCGGCTTGTCCCGACCGAGATCGCGGAAGGGCCGGAGACGTACTGGAACGATATTCAGGACTTCGGCTACACGGACCACATGGACGAGATCAACTTCGCTCCGCTGGACGGCTGGAGCCTGGACCCCTACGGGGTTGAGCTGATCGAGGGGCACACGTACGTCCTCTGGACCTGGGACGACCACTTCGCCAAGCTCCGGGTGAGCGCGATCGGGGCGGATTCCGTGGTCCTCGAGTGGGCTTACCAGCTGAGCGCGGACGACTGGGAGAGGCGGCAGCTTGCCCCCCGCTTCGCCGGGGCCGCGAAGGCGCCGAGGGCCTGAGCGGCGGCCGGACCTTCCCGCGGCCACAGGGAGAAAATGCCGTGGAACCCGCCGGGGGGATCGGGTGTAGAGAGAGACGGAACCTCGGAACGAAATCGGGAGAGGGTCTCGCCTCTCCGACCGGAGGTCGGGACAGCATTCGACGGAAACGGCAAAACTCAGGGTAGCCGGTAGCTCTGCCCTCCTGCAGAGAAATAGCGAGCCCCGGCTTTGGGCTCGCTAAGGGTGCCGGCGACTAGGGCGCTGAAAAGGGGCAGCTCCTGACGTCGCCAGGCACCCGTTTTCTATGATGGGAACATGTTCCGATTTCGCAGAAATCGGTACGTGTCCCCGCTTCCGATTTAAGGAATCAGTACTTGTCCCCACAGTTGCTCTCATCAGGCCGCAGCAGGAAACGCGTGCATAGTCCAGGCTAGTCGCCCGCCGCGAGATCGTCCCAGTAAGCTTGTTGTAGGATTTCGTTCTCCTCGGACTCGTGCCTTCGCAGCGTGAAGACGATCATCTTCGTGCGGAGCGTGAGCTCCCGGATCTGAGCGCGAACCGGAACGGTGGTCGCCCCCGCCTCGCCGAGAACGCTTTTGAGGTCGCTGATGATCCTCTGATGCTCCTCGAAGAGCCGGTCGAGGGAGGAGGCGAAGCGGGGGAAATCGACAGGAACCTCTTTGTAGAGAGGGCTCGCTTCTTCGCCCGCGAAGTGCGGCTCCAGGATCCGAGCGAGCGGCTCGAGACGCTCCCTGAGGCAATCGTTCCACAAGCGCGCGCAATCGGCGGGCTCGTCCAGCCACTGCTCCAGATCGCACACCAAGCGGGAGATCCGGCGATGCTCCTCGAACGCCGCCTCCGCCTCGGCGCGAAGGCTCTTCCGGGCCGGGTCCTTCTTCATCGCGGACTCCACCCCCCTAGCCTGGATTATGCACGCGTTTCCTGCTGCGGCCGCGAATCGCGGCCTGCGAGGCCTCCCTTCCGTCGCCGCTTCCTCAACGTAGTGCCGAGACTACGTTTCCGGGAGCGGCTCGTCCAGGTCGGCCTCTCGGCACGCGCTCCGCACCCTCGCGACGAAAACGCGTGCACCATCCAGGCTCGCGCCCGGCCCCGCCGGAGGCAGCGGCTAGCCGAGCTTGATCGATATCGCGCGGTCCCGCGACTCCGCGGCGGCAGAGGTCTCTTTCCTCACGCTGTTGCTGCCGCACCGCGGGCACGACCGCTCCTTCACCTCTTTCGAATCGTACATGATCGGGAAGCGGTGCTGGCAGCGCAAACAGTAGAACGTCGTCTGTTCGGCCATCACTTCTCCTCGGCGGCTCCGGCAAGCGCCGCGCCCGCCCCCTCGGCGGCCTTCGCCTTCCTCTTCTCGAGCTTTTCCGTCTTCTGGCGGAGGTACTCGGCCACGGCCTTCTTCGACTCCTCCACCTCCTCGGGGGTCACCTGCTTCAGGAGCTCGTCCATCTGGCGCATCACGCGCGCGAACTTCTGTCCCTCGGCGGCGCTGATCCAGTCGAGCTGGAGGCGCTCCGGCCGCATGCCGAGCTTCTCCATCTGGATCCAGAGCTTCTCCACGCGCTGCTGGGTCCAGGTGACCGCGCTGATGTAGTGGCAGTCGGAGAAGTGGCATCCCGAGACGAGAACGAGCGGCGCCCCCTTCTCGAACGCGTGCCAGACGAAGTCCGCGTCGACGCGGCCCGAGCACATCGTTCGGATGAGGCGGGCCGACGGCGGATACTGAAGACGGCTCGTTCCGCACGTGTCGCCCCCCGCGTACGAGCACCAGTTGCACGCGAAGGCGACGACCTTCTCCATCGGCTTCTCCTCGAGGATCGCGTCGACCTGGCCGAGGAGCTGCAGATCGGTGAAGTGCCGCATGGTGATGGTGTCGTTCGGGCATTCGGCGGCGCAGGTTCCGCAGCCCGAGCACGCCGCCTGGATGACGACCGGATAGAGCCCCTTCTTCTTGTCGGCTTCGGTGATCGCCTTGTACGGACAGACGCGGGTGCACCGCCCGCAGAAGTTGCACCCCTCGCGTTCGATCTCGGCGGTG
>JBDRFQ010000279.1:0-3121 GCA_043818685.1 Candidatus Eiseniibacteriota bacterium | reverse complement strand
GCTGTGGCCCTACCGGCTGGTGCTCGAGGCGACGGGCCGGGGACACGAGCTGATCGTCTTCGCCGAGCGCGCGTAGGCCTGAGAGCGGTATCGTTTTCCGGTCTGTCGGGGTATTGGGAACCACGTTCGTTCGATCCGGAGATCTTCTATGATGTGCCCGAGGTTTCCAGGTATGAGCTACCAATGAGAACTAGCTTTTGGTACACCTATAATCGGTTTGCCCTCGTAGCCGGGGACTCGGTCCCGGACCCTCCCGGTTGCCTCACGTACATTCCCAATGCTGTTGGAGGTCAGAAGTATTTCTACCTTCCCCAATTCTGTGTAGAGAGCGAAGGCGATACGGTTCATGCGATGGGATTCCCCCTCTCCTCGAGGCCCTACGTTTCGATCGTCCGATACTGGGAGAGGCAGGGGATCAAGCAGGTCCCCAAGACGGCGGGATCGAGCACGACGGTCAGCTGGCAGGTCCGAACCGGAATCGACCGAACCCACTCCGAGGAGTTCACCGAGACCTGGGGGGGCGAAGCGGGTCTCGGAATCAAGGGCTTCGAGGCGAAGGTGAAGAACGAGTTCTCCAGCACGGTGAGTGACATCGAGACGTGGAGCTACGAAGAGATCCGCGACACGATGGAGACGAAGGAGCTTCCGGCGATCGACTACGCCGACAGGATCTGGGTCTCCTGGATTCCGGTCGAGGAGTACCGGTTCACCGACGCGTCGGGGCGCTACTTCACCGACAAGAACTGGAAGTTCATCCAGGAGAGTCTCGGAGTGAAGAACTACCGCATCACGTATGAGGATGTCTTCTTCTACAAGTAGGAGGGCGGAGTACTTTCGGAGACCCCCGTTGGCTTGAGGGATGGGCCGCGGGACCGGACCGATCCGTCGTCGTGGTCCTCTCTCTCATCCATGCGGGTCGGGTGTTTGTTGGCACGAACGGATAGGGGGCGGAAGAACGACCATGAACAGAGCCTGTGCGGTTCTGGTGCTTTTCCTGATCGGTTCGATTCTCGTGCCCGGTCGATCGGCGGCGGATCAGACGAAGCGGGTGCGCGGCGTCGTTTGGATTCAGCCGGCCATCGGCCTGTCGGTCGGAGACGACCTGGTCAGCGGCCGGCTCGATGCGGAGGTCAGCGTCTCCGACATCCCCGCCCTTCCGCTCATCGGGTCCGTCGGCGCGACGCTTCCCGTCCGCGCGGATGTCACGTTCGAGGACCCGGTGGGGATTCTGGTCGGGGGAGAACTCACCGTCCGCCGATTCGGGATCGAGGTCAACGTGATCTACCTGCCGGCGGCGGCCACGGCGCTGGGGAGCGTCCCGGTGTGCGGGGAGCTCTTGACCGAGGCGCAGTGCGAAATCCTGGAACGGGGGAACATCCTGGTGCCCGGGATCTCTGTGCCGGACTACGTGATCGTCGAGGAGGAGCTCGCGAACGCGGCCGTCACGGTGGGCATCAACTACCATCTCGCTCCCGGCAAGAGGTGGGATGTCTGGGCCGGCCCGATGCTCGTCTGGTCGATATGGGACGAATACGATTTCTCGGACGTTCGGGTCGACGTCAGCTCATCGCTGGAGAGCCTCTTGAAGGGCGAGGTCGATCAGTTCGACCTCGCCGGCACTGCCGAGATCGCCCCTCAGAACGCTTTGACCTTCGGCGTGGCCATCGGGGGCCGGTACGACTTCGCCGGCAGTTGGAGCCTTCTGGGCCAGCTCCGCTACTTCGCGGGCGATGACCTCGTCCTCCCCGGAGGCAGCGGCCGGTACAGCGCGACCGGGTTCAGCGCAGGGATTGCACGCCGGTTCGGCGGCTGATCAAGAGACGGACATCGCGCCTGGATTCCGGGGACAGGGCCGCCATGTGCCGTACCATTCGGGGAGTGGCTGCAGACAGTGCGCTGCGAGCGCAACGGACGCAACTACGTCCCTGATCATCTCGGCGGAGTCCCGTGCTCGGCGGCGACGGTCGTTCCGATGCCGCCCCGCACGTTGAACTCGCCGACCACGCGCATCCAGCGCGGTTTCACCGCAGCGACGAGGTCCTCGAGAATCCGGTTCGTTACGGTCTCGTGGAAGATCCCCTCGTCCCGATAGGACCAGAGGTAGAGCTTGAGCGACTTCAGCTCGAGGCAGAGCTTGTCCGGAACGTAGTCGATGCGGATCGAGGCGAAGTCCGGCTGCCCGGTCATCGGGCAGACGCACGTGAATTCGGGGCAGTCGAAGTGGATTCGGTACGGCCGGTCGGGATGCTCGTTCGGCCAGGTGACCAGCTCGCGGCTCGGTTTCGTGGGCATGGCACGCCTCCGCCTCGATTATAGACGATCGGGGGGGGCTCCGAACAGAGGAGGCCTACTTGATTCCATGGTCCTTCTTGTACTGGAGCCAGTTCTTCTTGAGGGCCAGGAACGCCTCGAAGCCGGGCTGAAGCAGGAACGGGTTCGTCCGGCGTTCGTCGCCGATCGTCGACGAGGGGCGCACCCCGTAGTCGTGGCCCGGCCAGACCTCGGTCTCGTCCGGGAGAGCGAGCAGCTTTCGATGAAGGCTGTCGTGCTCCGCGCGGGCGTCCTCGCCGTACCCGGTCCCGCCGACCTTTCCGACGAAGAGGGTGTCCCCGGAGAGGAGCTTTCCGCCGACGAGATAGCACACCGAGTCCGGCGTGTGCCCGGGCGTGTGAATCACGAGCACCTCGAGGTCGCCGACTCGGAAGACCTCTCCGTCGTCGACGCCCTTCACGCCCGGTCCCGCGACGGACCGGTGCATCCGGACCTCCGCCCCGGTGAGCGCGCGAAGCTCCGCGTTGCCGTTCGTGTGGTCCGTGTGGTCGTGCGTGCAGAGAATCGCCCGGATCGACAGGTCCCGCGCTTCGGCGAGATCGTGCACGGCCCGGGGGTCGTACGACGGATCGACCGCGAGTGCCGACCCCCCGGGGCGGTCGCCGACCAGGTAGGCGAAGTTCCGGTCTCCCCCGACTCGAATCTGCTCGAAGATCACGGGGCGTCTCCTTCCGGCGCTTCGAGCTCGAACCGGCCGATGTGGGCCGCGGCCTTCTTCCTCGCGATCCAGCGCACGACCGCTCCCGCGTTCCGCTTCATGTCGGCGCGCGCCGTGCAGACCATCCAGCAC
>JBDRFQ010000278.1:0-8513 GCA_043818685.1 Candidatus Eiseniibacteriota bacterium | reverse complement strand
ATCCCGCCGCTCGTGCCGACCCTGAGAAACGTGTGGCAGCCGATGTTCGCCATCTCTTCGAGGAGAACCGCGGTCGAGGGCCCGCCGACCCCCGTGGAGGCAACCGTCACGTCCGTTCCCTTCAGGGAGGCGCGATAGATGCTGTACTCGCGAACCACCCTCACCTTATCGCCCCCACCGAGAATGCTCACGATCCGTGGCACCCGCTCGGGCTCCCCGCAGAGGAAGACGTAGGGCGCCGCTTCGGATCTTCTCAACCTGGTGATGATCTGCTCCCCCATGATCGCCTCCCGGGCGTTCGCCCAAACCTTCGTGTCTCATGGATCCGCGGGGCTTGCGCCGCCTCCCGGCGACGAGGGTCCCGAGCGGCGAGCATAGGTCGGCTCTCCGGGGGGGGTCAACCGGGGAAGATGCCCCCGCCTCCCGGGGCGTGCCACGGACGTAGACAGAGAAAGAGAGGGCGATTCCCGCTGTCTACCCACGGAGCCACCGGGCCGGCGCATTCCTGTTCCATCCTTATCGGCTTGATTGATCATGGAGTTACCGTCGCCCCCGCCTCTCGGGTCGCCTCCGTGGATCCCGTCGGCGGGAGAAGACCGCCGCCGAGGGTGGCATTTGTTGACAGGGGGGGGGAAGTTTAGTAAAATCTCGTATGTACGGGGATGGATTCCGTGAATTTCGGCTACGGAGTATCCACTCCTCCCGGGAAGGGGCTTGAGAGATGAAACGCTCGATCGACTGCAGGCTCCCCATCCTCTCGCTCCTCGTTCTCGCGGTCCTCCTTCTCTCCGCCGGGATCGCCTTCGCGCAGTGGGACGACAAGAACGCGAAGCCGCCGACCGACGACGTGATGAATGAGGACCATGGGGGCGGGGATCCGGACAATCCGATACCCGTCATCGGCGGGGGCGGTTCCGAAAGCTCCCAGAGCGGGAGCGTCCCGCCTTTTCCCGAACTCGTGGGAGAAGGTGATCGGGAGCGCACGAGCGGCGATTGGCTTCGCCTGATCGGCACGATCACGGGGGTGCTCGGCTCAGTCCTCTTCCTCTAATTACCCTTCGTCTCCCCGCTCCGATCAGCGGAGGGTTCGAGGAAGCGGAGCGCGCATGACCACGGACGAAAGAGAGCGCCTGATCCAGCGAGAGATCTCCGCGCTCGAGCGGTTGGATTCCGAGAGGGATCTCCCCGAGCGCCTCGAGAAGCTCGAACATCTCGGCGATCTCTACTACGACGTCGATCAGTTCCAGCCCGCCTGTCAGAAGTACCACGATTTCAGGACCCTGGGTGTGGCCCGCGGTCTTCTCACCTCCGCGCAGGCGGTCGCCGTCCGGATCAAGGAGGCCTGGTGCCTCTACGAGCGAGGCGACCTCGCGGCGACGGAGCGGTATCTCCGGGAGACCGAAGCGGAGATGCAGGAGCTCCCGCGCGAGGAGGTCAAGCACCTCGAGGCGGAGCTGAACGTTCTTGTCGGTTATCTCGAGGTGCGGCGCGGCCGCTACCGCGAGGCGCTCGATCGCTGCGAGAGGGCGTTCCGCGTCTTGCAGAGAAGCGGCGGAGACGCCGCACTGGCGAAGGTCCAGATCGGCTTCGGCCACGTTTACTTCCGCACAGGCGAGCACGCGCGCGCCCGGGAGTATTACGAGGACGCGCTGGCAAGCGCGCGCCGGGGCTCCGACGTGCGCCGTCAGATTCAGGCGACGATCAACCTCGCGCTCGTCTGCAAGGAGCAGAGCGACAACGAACGCGCGCTCTATCTGCTGGAGCAGGCGAAGGAGCTCCTTCGCGTTTCGGGCACCTATTCCTATCACGGGCATGTCCTGCTCAACCTCGCGGTCATCAACTTCCACATGGGGAACCTGCAGCTCGCCGAAGAGGCGTATCGGGACTCGATGCGGATCTACTCGCAAACCGGCCAACAGCAGTGCGCGGCGCTCTCGAGGATCGGTCTCTCGCGGGTTCACATCCTGCGCGGCCGCTTCCGCGAGGCGAAAGAGCTGCTCGAATCGGCCCTGCCCGCGTGCGTGGAGCAGGGCTACCTTCGTGAAGAGGCTCTCATCCGACGGGATCTCGGAGACGTCGAGCGCTGTGCCGGAAACCCGGAGGAGGCCCGCCGGCTCTACCGCCAGGCGCTCGCCGCGGCCGCCCCCCTCGGGGAGACGTCCGAGCACGTCGCGCAGATCGGGCGGAGGCTCGGCATCACCGCCATCCGGCTCGGGACCCTGCAGGAGGCTGAATCGGAGCTTCGCCGCGCGCTCGCCGTCTCCCGGAAGATCGGGGAGCGCTACGAAGAGGCGCTTCTCCACACCGCCCTCGGCACTCTCTACGCGCTCGATGGGCGGTGGGAGGAGTTCGAGCGCATGTACCGTCTCGGCATCGACCAGCTGCGGAGGATGGGGGAGAGGATCGAGCTCGGGAAGGCTCTCGTTCGGCACGTCCGGTACGCGATCGATCAGGCTGAGCGGGAGGAGAGCGACCTCCAGCTCGAGATCGCCGAGGCGAGGAAGATCTTCCGGGAGACGGGGGTTCCCCTCTGGCTCGGGAAGGCGCGGCTCGAGGAAGCGCGGCTTCTCGCGGGGGACGGGATCTCGGAGAGATGGGAGCAGGCCCTCGAGCAGGCGGAGAGGATCTTCACCGACGCGGGGAACACCGGTCTGATCGATCAGACGGACAACCTCCGCCGCGCCCTCGAGGAGAGGGTGATCGACCGTTCGCTCAGCGGGCGGAACGACCACCTCGCCATCCACGAGCTCATCCCCGCCCTCTCCGAAGATTTCAGCCTAAAGGTTCTTCTCGAGGAGCTCGTGGGGCGGACGGAGGGGGATCGCGGGGTTCTTCTCGTGTTCGAGGAGGGGGAGCAGCGGCATGTGGAGAGGGCCGCCCACGGCCTGTCGTCCGATGAATCGAAGAAGATCGTCCGCGCGCTGCTCCCGGTCCTTCAGCGCTGCCGCCTCGGCGGCCGGCCTTTCCTCTCCACCGCGGTCCCCAAGGACCCGCGGATTCAGGGGGAGGACATCGCCGACGGGGGCGCCGTTCAGAGCCTTCTCGTCGTCCCGTTCCAGACGAAGGGAGAAATTTCAGGCATCATCTATCTGGACCGCGGGGAGCACCGGCCGCCGTACGGTTCCCGTGAGCTCGATCTCGTCGTGGGCCTCGTCCGGTCGCAGAAGTTTGCCCTCTCGCTCCTCTCGACCCGCCAGAAGGAGCTTGTGGAAGAGAACGTCCGTCTCCGCAAACAGGTGGGCGGGTCGACCCACTTCGACCAGATCATCACGCAGAGCCGCCGGATGGACGAGGTGCTCGATCTGGTGCGCAAGGTCGCCGGAACGAACGTCACGGTTCTCATTCGAGGCGAGACGGGGACGGGAAAGCAGCTCATCGCCCAGGCGCTCCACGCGGAGAGCTCCCGCGCGGGCAGGACGTTTTTCGGAGTCAACTGCGCGACCCTTCCCGAGCAGCTACTGGAGAGCGAGCTCTTCGGCCACGCGCTCGGGTCGTTCACCGGCGCTCACGCGGACAAGCGCGGACTCCTCGTCGAGGCGAGCGGATCGAGCGTCTTTCTCGACGAGGTCGACAAGATGAACCTCCGCGTTCAGTCGAAGCTGCTGCACGTTCTCGAGGAGAAGCGGATCCGCCCGCTCGGCTCGAACGCCTACAAGGATGTGGACGTCCGCTTCATCTGCGCGACGAACCGGAACCTCACGCGCGAAGTGAAGGAAGGCCGCTTCCTCGAGGATCTCTACTACCGCCTGAACGTCATCAACATCGACCTGCCCCCCCTCCGGGAGAGGGTCGAGGACATCCTCCTTCTCGCCCACTACTTCCTCCGCCTCTTCTCGGCCGAGGTGGGGAAGGAGCCCGTGCGTCTCGACGAGGATGCAGCCCAGGCTCTGGTCCGCCACAACTGGCCGGGGAACGTGCGGGAGCTTCGGAGCGAGATGCGGCGCGTGGTCGTTCTCGACGAGGACGGAGTGGTCACCGTCCACCATCTCTCTCCCTCCGTGCGCGGCGCCGACCGGGAGGACGCATCGCCCGCCCGCCCCTCGGGGGAGGGCCCGCTGAAGAGCCGGGTGGAACGGTTCGAGAAAGAGCTCCTCCGAGAGTCTCTCCGGAAGAACCACGGAAACGTCTCACAGACCGCGCGCGACCTCGGCATCTCCCGCTGGGGCCTCCACAAGAAGCTCGACAAGCACGGCCTCCGCTGATTCGCGCGGACTCGGGGAGAGCCCGGATCCGCTTTCCGCGACCGGTTTTTCCGTTGCGCCCGGCCGCTCGATCCTGATACCGTCCCGAGCATCAGGAGATCCCCGACCCCGTCCGCGTCTCCAGGGAGGCCGTCGTGGGAAAAGAGCGCGAAGTCCTCGATGTGGATGCTCTTTTCGTCGGAGCCGGGCCCGCCTGTCTCGCCGGCGCGATCCATCTCGCCCGTCTCATTCGGGCGAAGAACGCGGAACGGGAGAAGAGCGCCGCCGCTCCCAAGGAGCTCTTCGTCGCTGTCATTGAGAAGGCGAAAGAGCCGGGCGCGCACGTCCTCTCCGGCGCCGTTCTCGATCCGAGCGTCCTCGCGGAGCTGGTCCCCGATTTCGCGTCGAAGGGGTGTCCTCTCGAGGGACCGGTCGGCGATGACGACCTCTTCTTCCTGACGCCCCGCGGCAAGGTCCGCGTTCCGTTCACTCCCGCGCCCCTCCGAAACCACGGCAACCACGTGATCAGCCTCGGCGAATTCACGCGATGGCTGGCCGGGATCGCCGAGGAGGAAGGGGTCGAGATCTTCCCGACCTTCCCCGGCGATGAGCTTCTCTGGGAGGGGGAGAACGTCGCCGGAGTGCGGACCGCCGACAAGGGGATCGACAAGGAGGGGCGGGAGAGGCCGAACTACCAGCCGGGCGCCGACTTCCGCGCCAAGGCGACCGTGCTCGGCGAGGGGACCCGCGGGAGCCTCGCCAAGAAGCTTTTCGCGAAGCGCCCCGATCTGACGGAGGGGCGGAATCCTCAGGTGTACGGGATCGGCGTGAAGGAGGTGTGGAGGGTTGCCGAGGGACGAATCGCCCCGGGAAGGGTGATTCACACCCTGGGGCATCCGCTCGCGAAGGACACGTACGGGGGCGGGTGGATCTACGGGATGGCGAACGGGCTCGTCTCGATCGGGCTCGTCGTCGGGCTCGACTACCGCGACCCGTTCCTCGATCCGCACGAGCGCTTCCAGGAGTGGAAGAAGCACCCGCTCCTCCGCGGGATTCTCGAGGGGGGCTCGCTCGAGGGGTACGGGGCGAAATCGATGCCGCTCGGAGGGTACTTCGCCGTCCCGAAGCTCTCGCTCGGGGGCGCGGTCCTCGTCGGCGACACCGCTTCGCTCCTCAATCCTTTTAAGCTCAAGGGTATTCACCTGGCGATGAGGTCGGGCATGCTCGCCGCCGGGGCGATCGCGGAGGCCCTCTTCGAGGACGACTTCTCGTCCGCCTCTCTGGCGCGTTACGACGCGGCCTTCGAGGCGAGCGGGGCCCGCCGGGAGCTCTACAGCGCGCGCAACTTCCACCAGGGGTTCGACAACGGGCTCTGGACGGGGCTCCTCCACGCGGGCCTCCAGATCATGACGGGCGGCCGCGGAGTCCGGGAGAGGATGGAAGCGGGCCCCGGCCACGAGCGGATGCGCTCCGTCGCGGACCACTACGGCGGGCCGCGGAAACCCCCCGAACCCCCGGCCTTCGACAATCAATACGTGTTCGACAAGCTCACCGATCTGTTCAAGTCGGGAACGGAGCACCCCGAGGACCAGCCCGCGCACCTCAAGATCCGTGAGCCGGACATCTGCGTGAGCCGGTGCGTGAGCCAGTACGGGGCTCCGTGCGAGCGCTTCTGCCCTGCGTCTGTGTATCACATGGAATGGGAGGGAGAGAAGCCGAAGGGGATCCGGATCGACTTCTCGAACTGCGTGCACTGCAAGACATGCGACATCATGGATCCCTATCAGGTCATCGATTGGACGACGCCCGAGGGGGGCGGCGGTCCTGACTACCGGAAGATGTAGCCGGGGCGCCCCTCGCCCCGGCAGGAGGAGGGGAATGATGAGAAGTCGATGGGTTGCGGCCGCGGCGCTCCTGTTCGCCGTCTGCTTCGCGGCCCCGGCCTTGGCGGTCGGGTTCGCGGTCGGGGGATACGGCGTGTATCACTTCCCGATCGTGCAGGACGACGCGGGGAACGGGGGCTTGTACGGCGCCAAGGCGAAGGTCGGCCTGGGCCAGGCCTTCGTGCTCGAGCCTTCGATCACCTTCATCTCGGTCGGCGAGAAGGACCACACCGAAGACGATCTCGATTTCACGACGAAGGGCGGATCGATCCGGACCTTCGGGCTCAACCTGAACGTCGGCGGGTTCCCGCTCGCTCCCGGCCCGAGCTTCTACGTGACCGGCGGGATCGGGTCGTACACGCTGAAGCCCGACGTCGACTACAAGGACGACGAGACCAGGGTCGGCTACAACGCGGGGCTCGGGATCGCGATCAAGGCGACTCCTCTCTTCGACATCGACGTCAGCGGGCGTTTCATCGTGATCCCCCTCGACGGGGGCGGGTCCCGGAAGAGCGTCGGTCTCTTCACGGGCCTGAACTTCTACTTCGGCGTGTAGGGGGGGCGGAACGATGCGGAATCGCGGACTACTGCTCGGATTGTTGCTCCTCGCGCTCGGCGCGGCGGGCTGCCTGATCAGCGGCCAGCTCATCCTTGTCCAGGTCTTCGGGGACGGAACGGCCAACGCGGAAAACACGGTTCACTTCATCTCGGTCGACCTCAACGACAACAGCAAGTACAACGACCACAAGGACAAGCTGAAGTCGCTCGAGGCGTTCGGGTTCTACGTCACCGTGACGAATCTCGGGGGCGGCGAGGCACAGGGCGAGATGTACCTCTCGCTCGCGAACCTCGGCCTCTCCCCGTCGATCGCGACGATCAAGGCGCAGGGGACGCCGATCATCGTGAACGCGAACCTGGGCGGCGGCGAGGCGCGGACGATCACGTTCGAGGAGTCGCAGGACTACATCACCAACTTCGACAAGATCGAGGAGGCGGTGCTCGAGGGGGTCTTCTACCTCTACGGGATCACGGACATCGGCACGGCGGTCGAGTACGACGACTTCATCGTCGTTGCGGTCATCAACGCGGGCGTGTGATCGCCGGGGACGGCGCGTTCTCGACGCCGCGGCGAGAGGCCCCGCCGGATCGGCGATCGAAGACAAGGGGGCGGCGCGCGAAGCGCCGCCCCTCGCGTTTTGGCGCCGCGCACCCCCGAAGCCTGCGTCTCCTACTCCGGAACGCGGATCGTCACGAAGAACGAGTTTCCTTCCCTCTCGACGAGCAAGAGCGCGACCTCTCCCTCCTTCGTGTCGGCGATCGCCCGGCTGAAGTCGGCGGTCGTCTTGATCTCCCGGTCGTTGACCTCGAGGATGACGTCCCCCTCGCGGACTCCGCCCCGGTCGGCGGCGCTTCCGCGGAGGACCTCGGTCACCACCACCCCTTCCTCCCGCTCGAGCCCGAGCGCGCGCCGCGCCTCCGCGGTGATCTCACGAACCTCCATTCCGAGCTTCTCGCGGCTCTGCCTGGCAAGGACCGGCCGGGATTCGTCGTCGTCGGGGAGGCGGCCGAGCTTCACTCTCACGCTCTTCGCCTTCCCGTCGCGAACGATCGAGAGATCGACCTCGGTGCCGGGCGGTGTGGCGGCGATCTGGTTCCGGAACGAACGGAGGTTCTCGACCTTGAGGCCGTCCAGGGCGACGATCACGTCCTGGCGCTCGAGTCGCGACTCCTCGGCGGGGCTGCCCTCCACCACGCTCGAAACCAGAATGCCGTTCCGCTCGGGGAGATCGAGGGCTTCCTGGATCTCCTTGGTGACCGGCTGGATGCCGATGCCGATCCAGCCGCGGGTCACCGAGCCGGTGGCGATCAGCTCGTTCTTGATCTGTTTCACCATGTTGATCGGGATGGCGAAGCCGACTCCCTGATAGCCGCCGCTGCGCGAGGCGATCGCCGTGTTGATTCCGACGACGTCGCCGTCGAGATCCACGAGGGCGCCCCCCGAGTTCCCCGGGTTGATCGCTGCGTCCGTCTGGATGAAGTCCTCGTAGTCGGCGAGCCCGACGGCGACGCGGCTCTTGGCGGAGACGATCCCCGCGGTCACCGTGTGGTTCAGCTGCTGGCTGAACGGGGAGCCGATCGCGAGCACCCACTCGCCCACCTCGAGCCTGTCCGAGTCTCCGAGCCGGGCGGATGGGAGGCCCTGCGCGTCGATCTTGATGACCGCGACATCGCTCTTCGGGTCCGCCCCGACCACCTCCGCCTCGTACTCCTCTCCGCTGCTCAGGACGACGGCGACTTCTTTGGCTTCCGAGACGACGTGGTTGTTCGTGACGATGTAGCCGTCCGAGGAGACGATCACGCCCGAGCCGAGCCCGCGCTGGAGGATCTCGCCCCCCCCGTCGTTCCCGAACGGCATCCCGAAGAAGCGGAAGAACTCGCTCATGTCTTC
>JBDRFQ010000277.1:0-8004 GCA_043818685.1 Candidatus Eiseniibacteriota bacterium | reverse complement strand
AGCAGGACCTCGTCGGCATCCTAGGGGAGTGCAGCGGGGACCTCGCGTGGGGGGACTACGACAACGACGGCGACCTCGATCTCGTGCTCGCCGGGACGTCGGACACGGGTCGCGTCGCGCTCGTCTTCTCGAACGACGGCTCCGGGATGCTCGCACTCGATCCGGCGCAGGTGCTCACCCGCGTGAGCCAGGCGTCCGTCGCCTGGGGCGACTACGACAACGACGGCGACCTCGATCTCTACGTGCAGGGTCACGACGGAGTCGGGGGGAGCGCGGTTCTCTACGAGAACGACCCGCTCGGGACGCTGGCTCCCACCCCGCAGGTCCTCACCGGTCTTTGGAGCGGATCGGCCGACTGGGGCGACTATGACGGGGACGGCTACGCCGACCTTCTTGCGACCGGCGGCGCGGGAGGTGGGGTGGACACGACGATCTTCTACCACAACAACCAGTGGGGAGGGCTCATCCAGACCGGGGGACACTCGATTCCTGGGGTCGGCCTCTCCGACGCGGCCTTCGGCGACTACGACGCGGACGGCGATCTCGACGTCGCCGTCACCGGGAACACGGGGACGATCAAGCTCACACGCGTCTACCAGAACGACGGGATCGGCACCTACACGCAGGTTCTTTCCTCGCCGTACCAGCTCTACCGGAGTTCCTGCGCGTGGGGTGATTACGACACGGACGGCGACATGGACGTCGCCTTCTTCGGCTACACCGGAGCCTCTCTCTATACTCTGGTGTACGAGAACGCGGTCTCCGGCTTCACCTACGCCTTCGGTTTGACCGGGGTGCGCGAGGGCTCGCTGAACTGGGCGGACGTGGACGAGGACGGCGGCCTCGACTTCTTCATGACCGGCGCGGATTGGAACTACAAGTACACGAGGCTCTACGCGCGGACCGGCGGAGAGGCGAACACACCGCCCGCACCCCCGAGCGAGCTGGAAGGCCACATGTACATCCCGCTGATCGGGCCGCCCGGTGCCCTGATGCTGAGCTGGGACGGCGCGTCCGACGCAGAGACGCCGGCGCCCGGTCTCTACTACTGCGTGCGGGTCGGCACGACGCCGGGAGGGCACGAGGTCCTTTCCGGGACGTACTCGTCGCCCCTGATGGGGAACGTCGGGCAGGCGACGTCGATCAGCATCGACGGCCTCCCGATGCAGGTCTACTACTGGAGCGTGCGGACGATCGACTCGGGTCTCCGTGCCTCCGCATGGGCCCCCGAGCAGATCCTGTGCCCGGAGTACATCTACCACCAGGAGATCGATCCGGCGGACGACGCCACCGTCGACGCGTACTACCTCTACGCGGATTCCACGTTCGGCACCTGGGTGCCCGCCATGCTCCACGTCGGCGCCTTCAGCGGTGCGGGTGACATCGCGAGGGCCTACCTCAAGTTCTACGTCGGCGGTTCCCTGCCGCCCGGAGCGCAGGCGGTCTACGGCGCCCTCCACGTCGAGCTGATGGGGCTCTTCTGCGGAAGCTCGTACTACGTCGACTGCTGGGAGGAGTGGATCGACGCGTGGGACGAGAGCACGATCACCTGGAACAACGCCCCGACGATGTGGAGGCCGACCCCACTCGACCGACAGCTCATGTCCGGCCTCGGGGAGTACACGTGGGACGTGACCGACGCGGTCCGGTCGAACGTGGACGGGAACATCACGCTCGTCCTCCGGGCCGGATCCCCCCCCGAGGGAGGCAACTGCCTCGCCGAGTACTGGAGCAAGGACCAGACCTACGGCCCGAAGCCGTACCTCGAGTACTGGTACACGATCACGGCAACCGGCCTGGAGGGCTCCGAGGAAGTCGCCTCGTCCGAGCCGCCGAGCTACCGGCTCGACGCGAACGCGCCGAACCCGTTCAACCCGGCTACCACGATCCGGTTCGGCGTTCCGGAGCGGTGCCGCGCGACCCTGAAGATCTACGACCTCTCAGGCCGCGAGGTGCGCACCCTCGTCGAAGGGGTGCTCGAGGCGGGGAACGACCACGGCGCGGTCTGGGACGGGAAGGACCGGGCGGGGCGGGACGCGGCGAGCGGGGTCTACTTCTACCGCCTTACCGCGGGCGAGCGGGTCGAGACGAAGAAGATGATGCTTTTGCGGTGAAGTTTAGCGACACGAAGCAAAGACAGAACGGGGGCGGGCCCTTCGGGACTCGCCCCCTCGCCTTGCACGAGCTCGAGGAATCGGAAAGAGGCGTCGATGTCCGGCCGAGGAGGCCGGAGCCGCGTCTCAATCGCGAGGCGGCGGGAAAGGAGGTTCGTTCCCGGCGCGCTCGACCTCCGTCGGGCCGAGCTCGGCACGTGTCTCCGCTTCGAGGGATCCCGGTTTGCGGCTCTCGTCGAGAAGTGGGCCGTGATGGAATCGAACCATCAACCTACTGATTAAGAGTCAGTTGCTCTACCAATTGAGCTAACGGCCCGGATCGAAGCGCGAAAAAAAAGGGGCGCGAGCCGAAAGGAAACGTACATCGCCCCAGGCCCCCTGTCAACGGAAAAGCCCTCCGGTCAGGCGCTCCGCCTCGCTCCGGAGCGAGTCCGCCAGAGCGGGCCTCCCCCCCGCTTCCCGAGCCTCGGCCAGGTGGAGAAGCGCCTCCGCCATCGAGGGCGCCTCCTCCGGGGCGAAGAGGGGAATCGCCTCCTCGAGCGCCGCGGCCGCCTCCGCGAGCCTCCCCTGCCGCAGGAGCACGAGGCCGAGGCTGTCGAGGTAGAAACGCCTCCTCTCCGGCTCGAGAGCGATCGCCTCGCGCACGAGCCTCTCGGCGCGCTCGAGCTCGATCCCCTTCTCCGCGTAGAGAAACCCGAGCGCGTTCTTCGTGAGGGGGACCCGGCCGTTCCGCCGGATCGACTCCTCGAACGCCCTCGTCGCCTCGTCGAGGTTCCCTTCTCTATAGAAGGCGTCTCCGCGGAGGTAGTGATAGTGCCAAGTCCGGTCCTCGTCGATGCCGAGAAACCCGGTGCGCGAGACGAGGAGCGCGGCGACGACGATGAGGAGCCAAGAAGCCGCACGCGCCGGCCCACGGCGGAAGGCATCCGCGATCGAAAGGAGACCGGCGGCTCCCCCGACCGCCAGGAACGGGAGGAGGGGAAGCCGGAAGCGCCCCACGACGAAGAACGCGAGGATCACGAGGGAGAGCGAAAGAGCATAGAGGAGAAGGAGCCGCCCGCCGCGCGTTCTCCTGAGAACCGCGATTCCGGGGAGCACCAGGGCGAGAAGGAGCCCGAACCGGATCGGCGCGAGCCGGAGGGGGAGGCTCGTCTCCTCCGTCGCCGCGAAGTCGATGTTGTCCGAGATGTCGCGGTCGTTGATCAATGCATAAACTTTTCGCGCGAAGAGGCGCGCGGCGGCCCCGGGGCTCGATGCGATCCACCCGAGGGCTCTCCGGGACCAGAAGGCCGAGACCTCGGAAGGCCGGAGGGAGCGCCCCTCCGCCCGCTCGGCGATCCACCGGGCCGCGCGTTTCGCCTCGCCCGGCTCGTTCGGAAGGTCCGGGGCGCGCGCCGACCAGCCGTCCGCCCCGGCGTGGGTCCCCCTGTAGCAGTTGATGCCGCCGTTCGAGGTGACGAGGACGGGGTCGCCCCCTCGGAGGTTGTGGAGAAACGCCGGCGAGATCGCGAGCGCGGTCCCCGCGGCCACGAGGGCGAAGGCCCGGAGATCGCGCCGGTAGCGGAAAAGAAGCGCCGGGAGAAGGACGAGACTCGCCGGCCACGCGAGAGCGGAGAGCCCGACGAGGAGGCCCGCGAGCGCGAAGAGCGGGAGGCGCCGCTTCTCCTCCGCCGCGAGAAGCGCGAGGAGGGCGAGGAGGTTCAGAAGGTGAACCGTCGACGCGGGGAGAAGCTCGGCGCCGTAGAAGACGGCGGGGGCGTAGAGGGCGGCGAGGGCGCCCGCGAGGAGCGCTCCGGGACGCCCGATGATCGGCATGGCGAGGATCGCCGTCAGAGGGGCGGCGAGAGCGGAGAGGACGAGCAGCACGAAGCGGGCCGCGGCGGGGCTCTCGCCGAACAGACGAACGAGCGCGCCGAGAAGAGCGGGGAGGAGCGGGGGGCGGTAGAGGACCGGTTCCCACGCGGCGCCGGACGCTGCACGCAGGGCGTCCTGCCAGTAGAGGGCCTCGTCGACGAGCGGGAGGCTGAACATCGGCTCGCCGCGGATCGCGAAGCCGTGGGCGAGACGAACGGCGAGGGCGACGAGGAAGAGAAGGGTCCCTTCGATGAACCGGCGCTCTTTCATCAGGGTCCCTTCCTCTTCCCGGGGGTCTTCTGTCCCTCGTCCGCCTTCTGTCTCGAGAACGGAGCGGGGGTTCTATCGGGACCCGCTCGTGAAACGCGGCGCGTTCGCGCGGCTTGGCACCAGATTCCTCATTCCGTGTGACGGTCTTCGCGGTTCGGGCGCTCACCCTGAGGGGAATGAGGTGTCTGGTACCGATCCCACCCCGCTCTCTCCGCGAGCCTACAAGATTCGCCGGCGTTTGCGAAGAAGGAGCCGCGTCGAGCCTCCCGTTGACACCCCTATCCGCCCCCCGTAGAGTGAACCGGGATCGCACAGGCGACGGGCGCCGGCGGGCCCGGTCCGGAGCGCCCGAGCCCTCGAGGGAACGACCGACGATGGAACGATACACCAGCCTCCTCGGCGTCGCGCTCCTCCTCGCCATCGCATGGGTCCTCTCCAACAACAAGCGCGCGATCAGCTACCGCGTCGTCTTCTCCGGCCTCGCCCTGCAATGGGTCTTCGCCCTGCTCATCCTCCGAACGCGGCCGGGACGCCTCGTCTTCGAGGGGGCGCGGGCGGGGATCGCGAAGATCCTCGGTTTCACCGACCACGGGGCGTCTTTCCTCTTCGGGAACCTCTACCGCGGCCTCGGGGACGTCGTCGGGGAGATCGGCGGCCCCGGCCCGTACGGCCTCGTCGACCTCACCACTGGGGAGGCCGCCCCGATCGGCGTCGTCTTCGCGTTTCACGTTCTCACCACGATCATCTTCTTCGCCTCTCTCATGGGGGTTCTCTACCACCTCGGCGTCATGCAACGGATCGTCGGCGTCTTCGCCTGGGTGATGCGGAAGACCCTGCGGACGAGCGGCGCCGAGACGCTCTCGTGCGCGTCGAACATCTTCCTCGGCCAGACCGAGGCCCCTCTCGTGATCCGGCCGTACGTGGCCCAGATGACCCAGTCGGAGCTGATGACAGTGATGACCGGAGGTTTCGCGACGATCGCGGGCGGGGTTCTCGCCGCGTACGTGCGCTTCGGCATCGACGCGGGCCACCTCGTCGCGGCGAGCGTCATGTCCGCGCCGGCGGCGGTCGTCATGGCGAAGATCATTTTCCCCGAGAGCGAGAGGCCGGTGACCGCGGGCGACGTCAAGATCCCTTGGGAGCGGAAGACGGCGAACGTGATCGACGCGGCCGCGGGCGGCGCCGCGGACGGTCTCCGTCTCGCGCTGAACGTCGGGGCGATGCTTCTGGCTTTCATCGCGCTCGTCGCGATGATCGACTTCTTCCTCGGCTTCCTTCACACGAGCCTCCGCGAGATCCTCGGGACGATTTTCTCGCCGATCGCGTGGGCGATGGGCGTTCCGTCGAAGGACATGCTCGCCGTGGGGAACCTCCTCGGCACGAAGATCGCGATCAACGAGTTCGTCGGCTACGTCGAGCTCGGCCTCGCCCGGGAGACCCTCTCCGAGCGCTCGACGATCATCGCGACCTACGCGCTCTGCGGCTTCGCGAACCTCGGCTCGATCGCCATCCAGATCGGCGGCATCAGCGGGATCGCGCCGGAGCGCCGGGGGGATCTCGCGAGGCTCGGGCTTCGCGCGATGATCGCGGGCGCCCTCGCCTCCTGGATGACCGCGTGCATCGCGGGGACCCTTCTCACATGAGAGGGGCGCGCGCGGCGGCGCTTCCCGCTCTCCTCGTGCTGGCGGCGGCCCTCGCGCTCCCGGTCGCGGCGTCCGGCGCCCCCTCCCTCGTGATCGGTCCGCCTTCCATCGATCTCGGCATCCTCGAGGGGGACAGGGTCGTTCCGTTCTCCGTCGCGCTCAGGAACGACGGCGACGAGCCCCTCGCGATCCACGAGGTGAACCCGACGTGCGGGTGCACGGTGGTCCTTCTCTCGGACAGCCTGATCCTCCCGGGGGAGTCGGTCCCCTTGACGGGCACCTTCTCGACCCGGAAGCTCGAGGGGGAGATTCGCAAGCCGGTGATCCTCCGCACGAACGACCCGGAGAGGGCGCGGGCGGTCTTCCTGATCCGGGCGTGGGTGCAGCGCGCGCTCACGCTGTCGGACGACTCGATCGACTTCGGGGTGTTCGCTCCCGGCGAGATGAAGGAAGGGAGGATTCTCTTCCGTCCGAGCGAGGGGATCGAGCTCGCGATCCTCGGCGTGGAGGGACCGGAGGACCGCTACCGGTTCTGGACGGCCGGCGGAGAGAGGCCCGGCGATCTCGTGCTGCACGTTACGCTCCTCCCGCAGCCGGAGGGGACGGTCGTCGAGGACACGATTCATGTGCGAACGAACGTGGAGGGGCGCGAGACGATCCGGCTTCCGGTCCGCGGACGGGTGAAGACGAAGGAGCGATGAGGGAATCGGCGATGCCGGAGAAAGACGGCGACCAGAGAGAGAGGATCCGCCTCACCAAGCTCGCTTCGGCGGCGGGCTGAGCAGCGAAGCACCCGCAGGCGTTCCTCCAGGAGGTTCTTCGCGGGTTGCCCGGTCCGGTGGACCGGAACGTTCTGGTGAGCGGGGCGACGTCGGACGACGCGGGGGTGGTGCTTCTGCGCCCCGATCTCGCGCTCGTTCTCACGACCGACTTCTTTACGCCGATGGTGGACGATCCGTTCGACTTCGGGCGGATCGCCGCGGCGAACGCCCTTTCGGACGTCTACGCGATGGGCGCGGCGCCCTTCTCCGCGCTCAACATCACCGGCTTCCCGCCGAAGGGGATCCCGGCCGCGGTGCTCACCGAGATCCTGAGGGGCGGGCACTCCGTCGCGCGCGAGGCGGGGATCGAGATCGTCGGCGGCCACACGGTGAAAACCAGCGAGCCGCTCTACGGGCTCGCCGTGGTCGGGACGGTGCATCCGGAGCGGATCGTGACGAACGCCGGAGCGAGGCCGGGCGACCGGCTCGTGCTCACCAAGCCGATCGGAAGCGCGCTCGTATCGACGGCGTTCAAGGCGGACGCCGACCGGTTCGGCGCGATCCGGGAGGCGATCCGCTGGATGGCGACCCTGAACCGCGCCGCCTCGGAGGCGATGCTCGCCGCCGGCGCAATCGCCGCGACCGACGTCACCGGCTTCGGGCTCCTCGGCCACCTCCAGAACCTCGTCGAGGCGAGCGGCGTGAGCGCGGAGATCGAGGCGGCGCGCGTGCCGCTCCTCCCCGGTGCGCTCGAGTACGCCCGGGAGGGGTTCACCTGCGGGGGGAGCGTCGCGAACCGGAAGCAGACCGAGGGGAGCGTCGCGTGGGGCGAGGGGATCGAAGAGGCGATGCAGATCGTCCTCACCGACGCCCAGACCTCCGGGGGGCTTCTCATCGCCATCCCGGCCGAGAGGGAAGAGGCGCTCCTCCGCGACCTCGCCGAGCGCGGCATCCCGGAGGCCGTGAGCATCGGGACGATCCTCGAGAAGCGCGAGCCGCGGATCTCGGTCGTCTGAACCCCCTTCCCTCCGACGATCCCATTCCCTTTCGATGCGAAACGTGGTAAAGTAAAGCCGTTGTCCGATCGAGCGCCGAACCGAAGCACACGGCCCGAAGGAGGGTCCCCCCATGAAAGGCATGCCCGGCAGGGTTCTTGTCTCGGCCGTCCTCTGCGCGCTCCTATCCTCGGCCGCCCTCGCCGACGTCCCGAACCGCCCGAAGGAGGCGGTGCGGGATGCGATCGTTCCCCACGGAATCGGCGGCGCGACCGGCCAGTGCTCGGTCGTTTACTACAACATCTGCTCGGGATGGATGTGGCTCTACTCCGGCTGGGAGCAGGGGGACGAGGCGGGCGTCGCCTTC
>JBDRFQ010000276.1:0-4345 GCA_043818685.1 Candidatus Eiseniibacteriota bacterium | reverse complement strand
GATCGCGGTCGCCGGGTTGAACGGGTTCGGCACGTTGTGGAGAAGCTCGAGCCTCTCCGGCACCGGCACCGGTGCATCGTTCACCCCGGGCAGGATGTCGCAGTAGTCCCACGCGGCGACGTCCATCACGATCGGCGTCGTCGTCGAGAAGAGCGTGTCGTTCAGGTAGACGTTCCGGTTCGCCTGCTCGAAGCACTCGTAGTTGAAGAGCGTGTCCGGCAGCTGCCTCCAGAGGTACTTGAAGTCGACGTGCTTCAAAGATCCCGTGGGAAACGTGATCCGCGTCGAGAAGATCCCGTCGTCCGCCGTCGAGTCGGGGAGGACGCCGTCGTCCTTGAGACGGTTCACCGGCGGCACGTCCCAGTTCAAGGGGGGCTGGCTCCCGTTGACGCCGATCGAATCGACATCGGAGTCCCACTGGACCTGCCAGTGCTCGACGAAGAAGACCACGTCGATGTCCTTGTCGGTGAAGTCGACGGGGGCCTGGTTGTCCCACCAGATGTTCAGCGTGTCGATCGCATAGGTCCCGTCGAGGGTGTAGACGTGGTTGCCCGCCTGCTCCCACGTGACGCACTGGTGGGTGAACTTGTACTCGAGCGTGACCGTGTCGGTCACTCCGGCCGTGCAGGTGTACTTGAAGACGAAGGCGCCCGTGTAGACCGAGTCGTTCTCCGGGTCGGCGAGGAGGTCGTCGCAGGTCGGATCCCACGTGAGGGGCGACATGCTCCCCTCGATCGCGACCGTGTCCGGATCCGGAGCGGCGGAGTTGGTCCTGAGGTAGATGTTCATGTAGGCCCGGACGAGAAGCTCGGTCAGAAAGAACTCATAAATGTTGGTCGTGTTGTTGTCCACGATCGTGTTGAGAGCGCGGTCCTTGACGTTGACCGCCTCGAGCGTGAGGCAAGAACCGAGACCCATGTTGGTGCTCAGGGTGAGCAGAACCTGGGAGCTGTCGGCGTAGAGCTTCGCCCCGGTCACGGTCGTGCCGGTCACAGTGTAGTTCGCCGGGTTCTGGGCTGTTGCCGGGTCGAGGGGCTCGCTGAAGACGGCGATCAACGTGTCCCGGTTGCTCTCGATGAGATACGCGTTGTCCAGCGTGGGGGGGGTCGTGTCGCCGCCGCTCAGGCGCGCCACCATGGTCGAGACGACTACGGTGGCCGTATCGGTCCAGTTCGTGGCGTTCCAATCGTCCGCCGGATCGTTCGAGGTGTCCTGGGCGGGGGGATTGGCGGTCTCACCGGTCGACCAGACCTCGACCCAGATCGTCGCCGGATCCCCGATGCGGGAGCGGGCGAGCTTGTACTCGATTCCGGAGACCGCGCCGGCGGAGAGGGCCGCTCCGTCCGCACCGCCCGACATCGTCCAGGACGTCGTCCCCTGGTTCCAGATCCAGAACTGCGTGTCCTCCGGGCCGTAGGGCGCCGAGTTGAGCCACGTGTTCAGGCTGTACTCGGGCTTGTGTGGGTCCGACACCTTGGTCCGGCGCGCCCACGCGTCCGATGTGGCACCGTTCGCGTCGTTGGTGACGTCGATGTAGAAGAGATACTTGCCCCAAGTGGTCGTGCCGAGGTTCTCGTTGACCGTGAACAGGAAGTACCAGAAGGTGTTGTCGTTACAGACGTAGAGATTGAGCATGTCCATCGCGGCCAGGCTTTCCCAGTGGTCGCCCGAAGGGTCCGTCGCCTCCGCGGCTCCGTACACGCCGTCCACGACGCCGTCCAGGGTCGGGGTCCCGAAGCCCTCCGCGAAGACGCTCCCCGCCGCGAGGGCCAGGACGAGGAGGGATACGGGGATCGCACACGCACGCTTCATCGAGATACCTCCGTTGTAAGGGTCGGGGAGACGCAATAGGATCTGCCGAAGCCCGGCATCATATCCCGTAAAATTATACCACGCGGAGCGGCCTGTTTCCACAGCCAACCGAGCCCGCCGGAAACGGTTGACCGCCCCGCGGGCGTTCCGGGACAATGGGAAGGAAGCGTCGCTGCCGGGGTCTCCGGCCGGCGCGGGCGCCCGAGAGGAGGTCGGATTGGCGGGAGTCGTCCTCGAGAGCCTCGTCAAGAGCTACGGCAAGGGAAAGCCGGTCCTCAAGGGGATCGATCTCGAGATTCGCGAGCAGGAGTTCATGGTTCTCGTCGGGCCCTCGGGCTGCGGAAAGTCGACCGTGCTCAGGGTCATCAGCGGCCTCGAGGAGGTCGACTCGGGGGAGATCCGCATCGGCGATCGCCGCGTGAACGGAGTCCCGCCCCGCGAGAGAGACGTGGCGATGGTCTTCCAGAACTACGCCCTCTACCCCCACATGACCGCCTACGACAACATCGCCTTCGGGCTTCGCGTTCGCGGATTCCGGAAGAAGGAGATCGACTCTCTGGTTCGGGAGGCCGCGGCCGTTCTGAACATCGAGGGGCTTCTCGAGAAGCTTCCGAAGCATCTTTCCGGGGGGGAGAGGCAGCGGGTGGCGCTCGGTCGTGCGATCGTCCGAAAGCCGAAGGTGTTCCTCTTCGACGAGCCGCTCTCCAATCTGGACGCGAAGCTGCGCGTGCAGATGCGCGCCGAGATCTCCACGCTCCACCGGCGCCTCCGGATCACCACGGTCTACGTGACGCACGACCAGGTCGAGGCGATGACGATGGGGGAGCGGATCACCGTCATGCGATTGGGGGAGATCCAGCAGATCGCTGAGCCCCTCGGTCTCTATCAGCGCCCCGCGAACCGTTTCGTCGCCGAGTTCATCGGCTCGCCGCCGATGAACACGCTTCCCGCCCGATGGGAGGCGGACGGATTCCGCGTCGGGAAGGTGCGGATCGACTGGAACGGAGACCGTCTCTCCCTCCCCGATGTCTACCGCGGCAGGGAGGTCATCCTCGGAATCCGGCCGGAGCACCTGGAAGTCGAGAGGGAGGGGGCTGGAATCCCCGCGGAGGTCGACCTCATCGAGCCGATGGGCGGGGAATCGAACATCTACATGACGATCGAGGGAAAGCGGGTCATCGCACGCGCCGGCGCGGACGCTCCGTTTCGGGCGGGGGACCGGGTCGTCGTCCGCTTTCCGCTCGGCCGCGCGCACTTTTTCGACGGCGAGTCGGAGAGGCGCATCGAAGGGGTTTGAGGCGCGCCTCGGCCGCGCCGGCCGCCGCGCCGCGGATGGGGGACCCTATGGTGATCCTGAACGGCTGGACGGTTCGGCTGGCGTGGCTCATCTCTCTCTCGGTTTTCCTCCCGGGATGCGGTGGCGGAGGCGCGGTTCAGGAGATCGTTCTCTGGGAGATGATGGATCCGCAGGAGCGGGTCGTTCTCGACGAGCTCCTCGCCTCGTACAACGAAGAGCATCCGGATGTCCGCGTGACCCATACGAACATCGGCAACGAGCAGCTCCGCACGCAGTACCTCACCGCGACGATGGGAGGGGGCGGGCCTGATCTCGTCTTCGGGCCGGCGGACAACGCGGGGCCGTACGCGATCGCGGGGAGCGTCGCGGCGATCGACGAGGTCTTCCCGGGCGCGTTCTTGGGCGAGTTCCTCCCGATCTCGTTCGACACCCTCCGCGGGCACGTCTGGATGCTCCCGGCCCAGGTGGGAAACCACCTCTGCCTGCTCTACAACCGCGCGCTCCTTCCCGAGCCCCCCTCCACGCTCCAGGAGATGGTCCGGCTGGGAGAGGAGCTCACCAGGGACACGAACGGCGACGGCACGCCGGACCAGTACGGGCTCGTTTTCGATCTCAAGGAACCGTTTTGGCTCGTTCCCTACATCGGGGCCTTCGGCGGCTGGATCATGGACTCGTCCCACCGGCCGGCCCTGGACACCCCGGCCATGGTGGACGCCCTCCGGTTCCTCCACGATCTCAAGGCGAACCGGAAGGTCATGCCGCAGGAGTGCACCTACCAGCTCGCCGACACGATCTTCAAGGACGGCAAGGCGGCGATGTCGGTGAACGGCCACTGGTCGTGGGGCGGCTACGACGAGGCGGGAATCGACTTCGGGATCGCGCCCCTTCCGGTGCACGAGACGACCGGCCTCTGGCCGGCGCCGATGATCTCGAGCCGCGGGTACTACCTCAACGTGAACCTCGAGGGGGAGCGGCGCCGGCTGGCGATCGACGTCATGGACTTTCTCACGTCGCGGGAGACGCAGGTCCTCTTCGCGAAGCGCCTCTGGGTGATCCCGAGCCGGAAGGACGCGTTCGAGGACCCCGATGTGCAGAAGATCGACCGGATCGTCGACTCGTTCCGGCAGTACGAGAAGGGGAGGCGGATGCCGGTCGTCCCCGAGATGCGGGCGATCTGGGACGCGATGCGGCCCGCCTACCAGAACGTCCTGAACGGGGAGGCGACACCCGAAGACG
>JBDRFQ010000275.1:0-23841 GCA_043818685.1 Candidatus Eiseniibacteriota bacterium | reverse complement strand
TGCTCGGGCGCCGCGTGCGCCTCTTCAGCGAGCGCCTCAGCGCGACGACCCTCTCCGGCTTCTTCGCCGCCCGCTACGGCTCGCCGTCGATCCGGATCTTCAGCGCGGCCGTCACGGGGATCTTCCTCGTCGTCTACAACGTCAGCGTCCTCAAAGGTATGGCGAACGCGCTCGAGGTTCTGATGGAGATGCCGTACGCGGGCGCGGTCCTCCTCTCCGGCTTCGTGATCCTCTTCTACACCGCCGTCGGTGGATACCTCGCCGTCGTCTGGACGAGCTTTTTGCAGGGGATCGTGATGATCGTCGCGCTCCTTCTCCTCGCCGTCCTCTCGGTTCACCGTGTGGGCGGGCTCGCCGGGCTCGCGGACCGCCTAACGTCGGTCGATCCCGGGCTCGTCTCCACTCCAGGCGGTTGGGGATGGGCGGGCCTTCTCAGCTACTCGTTCATCGTGAGCCTCGGCGTCTGGGGAATGCCGCAGCTCCTCATCCGTTTTTACTCGATACGGAGCGCGCGCATGCTCCGCGTCGGTGTCGTCGTCGTGACCGCCGGCGCCTCGATCGCTCTCGTGCCTTATCTCTGCGGCGCGGCGGCGCGCGTTCTCGTTCCCGATGTGGCCAGCCCGGACCTCGCGATCCCCGAGCTCACCCGTCTCGTCTTGAACGACTGGGGGGGCGCGCTCTTCCTCGCCGGGGTGATCGCGGCGGGGATGAGCACCTTCGCCGGGGTCCTTCTCATCATCTCGAGCTCGCTCGTTCGGGACGTGTGGGTGGAGGGGCTGGGCCGCTCTCTCTCCCAGGCCGCCGAGATCCGGGCGAACCGGATCATGAGCCTCCTCGTGGGGATCGTGAGCGTCGCCGTCGCGCTGAAGCCGCCGGCGCTCATCCTCGTTCTCACCGCCTTCTCGTGGGCGGTCATCGCCTCGACGAACCTCTGGCCCCTTCTCTTCGGAGTCTACTGGAAGAGAACCAGCCCCTCCGCGGTGATGGCGAGCATGGCTGCGGGGGCGGGTGCCGCCTTGCTCTGGCAGGCCTTCCACCGTTTCCTCCCCGCCGGCTGGAAAGGGATCCACGGCTTTCTGGTGGGGGTCGGCGTCGGGCTCGTCGTGATCGTGGTCGGGACCGCGCTCGGCCGCCCGGCCCCGGAGGGGGCGATCCGCCGGGCCTGGGGAGAGTAGCGCCGGAGAAGCGTGAGGGGCCGGGGGGCCGCCCGGAGGACGGAGAGGCCCCGGGCAGGCGGCTTCGGGGGGGCGCGGAGGCGTTTGTCCCCCTTCCCTCCGAGGCCGTTTCGTGAGATAATCTTTGCCACCGCAACGTTCGCCCCGCCGGCGCGGCAGGGCCCCGTCCATTTCGCATCGCGACGACGACGCCGGCAGCAGCCGCCGGGCGAACGAGCAAGGATCGGCCGATGCCCGACGCCAAGAAACCGAAGCGCCGTCCCTCCGATCGAGCGCCGAAAGCCGGAAAGGGGGCGGCCCGGCCCGCGAGGCGAGCGAGAAACAAAGCGCCGGCGCGCGGCGCGTTCGGCTCACTGGGGGAGGATCGCGCTCTCCGGGCGATTCTCGAACGCGTACCGTCGCTCGTCGCCGAGATCGACCGCTCCGGAACGGTCCTTTACATCAACCGGACGTTTTCCGGGGCAAAGCCGGAGAGCGCGATCGGGGGTTTGGTTTTCGACTTCCTCCCCCAATCCGACCACGCCCTCGTCCGCGAGAAGATCGACGAGGCCTTTCAGACGCGCCGCGCCGCGGTGTACGAGCACCGCGACGTCGTGATCGGGAATCGAACGCTCGTGCTCGCGGCCCGCATTCAGCCGGTGGAGGTGGACGGCGACGTGCCTTCTGCCACCCTTATCCTCCGGGACATCACCGAGGAAGCCCGCCTCCACGAGAACATCAGGAAGCGGATCGAGATCGAGCAGCTTCTCGTCGCGGTGTCCGGAGAGTTCATCAACTCCCCCGTCGAGAAGATCAACTCGGTGATCGCAGGCACGCTCCGGCGCGTGGGGGAGCAAACGGGGATCGACAGCGCGGGGCTCTTCCTCTTCTCGGAAGACCGCTCTCTCTTCTTCCACACGCAGATCTGGACGAAGGAGGGGTTCGAAGGGCCGCGGGTCAGGCCCAAGGGCCTCGAGACTTCCTCCCTTCCCTGGATGATGAGGAAGATCCTGAACAAAGAGACGGTCGTCATGGATTCGCGCGAGGGCCTCCCCCCCGAAGCGGAAACGGAGCGCGCATGGCTCCGGCGAATGAAGGTCCGCTCTTCGCTCAACGCGCCCGTCCTGTGCGGCGGGGAGGTGCTCGGCTTCGTCGGGTTCATCACGATGGACTCGCCCGGAACACGCCTCTTCCTGCCGGAGGACCTCCTTCTCGCTCTCCGGGCGATGGGTGCCATCTTCGGAAACGCGATCACGCGAAAGCGGAACGAAGAACGGTCGCGGGGGGACCAAGAGCGGTGTCGCAACATCGTCGAGCAGTCCCTTCTCGGGATCCTGGTGATCCAGGGCGATGAACCGCGGGTCGTCTTCTCGAACCGCGCCGCCGCGGAGATGCTCGGGTTCACGACCGACGAGATCGTGGGGCTCCCGCCCGGGGCGATTCTCGGAATTTCCCATCCGGAAGAGAAAGAGCGTCTTCTCGGCATCTACAGGGAGCGCCTCCGCGGCGCGGAGCATCCTCCGTCGAGAGAGGTCCGGATCGAGCGCCGGGACGGCACCCACCGCTGGCTCCACGTCTACTCGACCGGGACAGATTATGGAGGCGGGCCGGCCGTTCATCTCCTCTGCGTGGACATCACGAGCCGCAAGAAGGCCGAGCAAGCCCTTCAACGGAGCGAGGAGAAGTACAGGCTTCTCGCCGAGTCGGCGCAGGACGGCATTTTCGTGCAGCGCTCCGACATGCGTTTCGAGTACGTGAACCCGTCGCTTGCCGCCTATCTCGGCCGCAAGCAAGAGGACGTGATTGGAAAGTCGCTTCCCGAGCTCGTCTCGCTCGACGTGGCCCTCGAGCGCGAACGAAACACGAGGTCCGTGCTGGAGTCGGGGAAAACCCGGCGCTTCCGCAACGTCATGGCGCTCCCCACCGGGACCGGCGTGTTCGAAACCACTCTCGTGCCCCTCCAGGTGACGGGGGAGAAGGCTTCGGCCGTCCTCGGCATCTCGCGCGACGTGACCGAGGAAGAGAGGAACAAAGAGGAGCTGGGCCGGAGCGAAGAGAAGTACCGGACGCTCGCCGAGTCCTCTCTCGATCTCATCTTCCTGATCGATCCGGATCTCCGCGTGTCCTACGTGAACTCCGCCGCGGCCAGAGCGGTCGGCCTCCGGCCGGAAAGGGTGGTCGGGATGCGGCTCGACGAGCTGTTCGAAGGGGCGTACGCGACCCCGTACAAACAGGCGCTCCTCAGCGTCTTACGAACGGGGGAGCCGGTCAGCGAGGAACGTCTCTTCAGCACCGGCCGCGCCACCATGTGGATCACGACGACCCTCTCCCCGATCCGGTCGAAGGACGGGGAGGTACAGGCCGTGCTCGGCGTGTCCCGCGACATCACCGACCGAAAAGAAATGGAAGAGCGGACGCGGAGACACGGCGAAGAGCTCGAGATCATGGTTCGCGAACGAACGGAGCAGGTCCGATCCCTGGAAAGGCGGCAGACGGAGATCGAGAAGCTCGCGGCGACCGGCCGGATGGCGGCGCGGGTCGCCCACGAGATCAACAACCCGCTCGCCGGAATCCGCAATTCCTTCGTCCTGATCAGGGACGCGATCCCCCCGGACAACCCGTACGCGCGCTACGTCCCGATCGTCCTGCGGGAGATCGACACGATCGCGTTCATCGTTTCCCAGATGTCGAAGCTCCATGCCTCGGACGTCGGTTCTCCCACACGGTTCCCGCCCGCGAGGTGCATCGAGGAGGTCGCGACCCTCCTCCGGCGCACGTGCGAGAAGAAGGGCGTCCGTCTCGAGCTGGATTTCGGTGAGGATCGCGCGGCTTTCACCATGACCGAGCATCTTCTTCGCCAAATTCTCTACAACCTGATTCTCAACGCGATCGAGGCCTCGCCCGCTCAGGGGAAGGTCGTCGTGCGAGCGAGGATTCTCGACAACGGCCACCTCGATCTGTCGATCGCGGACGAGGGCCCGGGGATCCCCGAGGAGATCCGGCCGAGAATCTTCGAGCCTCTCTTCACGACGAAGAGCGTCGGGCAGACCGGAGGCCTGGGCCTCGGTCTGTCCATCGTCAAGTCGATCGTGGAGGCGTTGAACGGCTCCATCGAGCTCGAATGCACGCCCGGCGCGGAAACCGTCTTCCGTGTTCTCGTCCCGCCGGAGAAAGAAGGGAGAGAGACCCCATGACCGAGACCGGACGCATTCTAATCGCCGACGACGTCGAGTCGTTCCTGGAATCCACCGCGGATCTGCTTCGCCGGGAGGGTTACACGGTCGACACCGCCCCGGACGGAATCCGCGCCAGGGAGATGCTGGAGGCCGCTCCCTACGATCTTCTCGTCGCGGACATCCAAATGAACGGGAACTTCGACCTCGAGCTGATCAAGGAGATGCCGCGAATCGCGGAGGGGGTTCCCGTCATCATCGTGACCGCCTATCCCTCCGTGAAAACCGCCGTGGACTCGATCCATCTCCCGGTCGAGGCCTACCTCCTGAAGCCCTTCGACGAGAAGGACCTCCTCGGACAGGTGGGGCGGGCGATGTTGCGCTCGCGGACCCGGGAGGCGATTCGGAGCGCGCGGAGCCAGATCGAGGGGTGGAATCGCGAGCTCGAGAAGATGCTCGAGGAAGCGAAGCAGCCCCGGGCGGACGCCCGGCCTCTCCCGGCCGATGCGTTTATCGGGCTCACCTTCCAGAACATCATCACGTCCCTCTCCGGGCTGCGCCACCTGACCGGGGCCCTCGTGCGCCAGGAGATGAAGCCCCCGGTTGACGCCTGCCGGCTCTTCGAATGCCCCCGGCTGGACGAGATGACGCGGGCGATCGTCGAAACGGTCGACGACATCTGGGCGACGCGTAACTCCTTCAAGTCGGTCGTGCTCGCCGACCGCCGGAAGAAGCTCCAGAACCTCCTGCGCAAGCTGGGCGTCGGGCCTTACGGCAAGCTCCCGCCGGTCCCCGAGGACTCGAACTAGGACGGAGAACGCGCGGGCCGCCCGATGAAAGACCAGACGAAGGCGTATCTGTTCGCCCTTGCCGCGGTTCTCTGCTGGTCGACCGTCGCCTCCGCGTTCAAGCTCACGCTCCGCGAAACCGGCCCGGTCACGATGCTCCTCTACGCCTCCCTCTTCTCCGCGGCGTTCCTTCTCGCGGTCTTGCGCGCGAGCCGCGGGAGGGGAGAGGGCGCCCGGGCGGCATCGAGTAGGTCCTGCCTCCTCCGCTCCGCCGTCGGCGGGTTCCTCAATCCCTTCCTTTACTATGTGGTTCTCTTCCGGGCCTACGACCTCCTTCCCGCCCAGGAGGCGCAGCCGCTGAACTACACCTGGCCGATCATGGTCGTCCTGCTCTCCGCGCCGATGCTCGGGCAGAAGATCCGCCCCCTCGGGTTCGCCGCGGTGCTCATCAGCTTCGTCGGGGTGGTCGTCATCTCCACGCACGGAAACCTGCGCGACATGCGCTTCACCAACGGGCCGGGGGCCCTCCTCGCGCTCGGAAGCTCCGTGATCTGGGCGCTCTACTGGCTGCGGAACGTGAGGGACCCGAGGGGCGGCGCGGAGAAGCTCGCCTGGAACTTCGTGTTCGGCGCTGGATACGTGTTCGTCTTTCATCTGCTGACCGGGGCCGATCTCCGGATCTCTCCGCGGGGGCTCGCCGGGTGCCTCTACATCGGTCTCTTCGAGATGGGAATCGCGTTCCTGCTCTGGATGCGCGCGCTCGCGCTCTCCGAGACCTCGGCGAAGGTGAGCAACCTCGTGTTTCTCTCGCCGTTCATCTCGCTCTTCTTCATCCGCTCCATCGTCGGGGAGACGATTCTCCCCTCTTCGATCGTCGGGCTCGCGCTGATTGTTTTCGGGATTTGGGTTCAGAAGAGAGCGTAGCGGGGAGCTCTGCGGGCCGGGGCTCCCGAGGGGTCACGGAGAAGACCCGCTTGGACGGTCCGATGCCGGACCCCTTGTTTCCGCCCGTCCTCGGACGGCGGGTCCTGTCGGCGGCTGTCCGCTCGGTGCTCGCCAGGCGCCCGAGCGCGCCAATCGGCTGCGCGCCTCGCGGACACCTGCCGCCGCCACCCGCCGTGGCTCGGCAGCGGCAGGCCGAACGAAAGAAGCTAACCGGTTCCCGGCCGCAAGGAAGCGGATAGCCGGCTGGGTCGGAGGGATCCCTCGGGAGACCCCCGCCCGCCTCGCTGGACGGGTGAGGAAGACGGGGGGACGGACCCAAACGTCAGGACGAGCACCCGATAGAGGTCGACCGATCGGGTTTCGCGTCCCCGTCTTCCCCGGCTACTCCGCGTGAACGACGCGGAAGAAGGCGAGCGCCCCGTACTCGCCGGGCAGCTCCCGGTAGGAGGGTGGCGGCTCCTTCTTCAAGCGGTCCGCGATCTCCCGCGCATCGCTCAGGCAGCGCGCGTACTCCGCCCTCTTCTCCCGCTCATCGAGGGGAGACCCCTCGCGCGCGTCGGAGCGGAGCGCATCCTCGAGCCCGAACGGGGGAGCGCTCTTCTCCCGCTCGCTCACATGGCTCCAGGTCCCGGTCCGGAGGCTAAAGCGGTAGAGCGGGAGGAAGAGCGGTCCGCTCTCGGCCAGGAACCCCACCGCCTCGCAGACGTAGTCGAAGTCCGCCTCGTCCATCGTGTAGTGGAAGCCGAGCCGCACCCACCCCGGTTTGATGCCGAGATCGCCGGCGTTGACCCGACACCGGTACCTCTCGGAGAGATCGTCGTCGATGCCGAGAAGATGATGGCCGTAGGGCCCGGCGCACGAGCACCCCGCGCGGGACTGGATGCCGAAGAGATCGTTGAAGAGGCGCGTGACGAACTTCGAGTGGAGGTAACGATCGCCGTGCCGGATGTTGAACGAGAAGACCGCGATGTGCGTGACCGGTCTCGGATCGCCCAGGATTTCGAGCGACGGATGGCCCGCGAAGCGCTTCCTGAACCGGCGGATGATTTCGTTCTCCCGCTCCTCGATCGCCTCCACGCCGACCTTCTCCTTCAGCTCGATCGCGAGGGCCGCCTTCATGATCTGGAGCGTGCCCGGGGTTCCCGGCTTCTCCCGCGTTTCGATGTCGGCCGTGTAGTCGTGCCCGTGCCGCCCCACGTAATCGACGGTGCCTCCCGCCCCGAAGGTCGGGGGGAGGTGGAGGGGATAGATCCGGCTGTTGAAGAGGAGAATCCCCGCCGACCCCGGGCCCCCGAGGAACTTGTGGGGGGAGAGGTAGATCGCGTCCAGGTAGGACTCCGCGTCGCGGTTCATGTCGATCTCGACATACGGCGCGCTCGCGGCGAAGTCGAAGCACGCGAGGGCCCCATGTCGATGCAGAATCCGCGCCACGTCGTAGACCGGGGTTCGCACGCCGGTCACGTTCGACGCGGCCGAGAACGAGCCGATCTTGAGGCACTTCTCGTGCTTCGGATCGGAAACCTTCTTCTCGAGATCCGCGAGGTCGAGCCCCCCCGTCCCGTCGAGGGAGATCTCGACGACCTCCGCGAGGGACTCCCTCCACGAGATCTCGTTGGAATGATGCTCGTACGGACCAACGAACGCGACCGGCCTCTCTTCGTCCAGAAAGTGGAGAAACCCGGAGCCGTCGAACCCGACTTCGCGCGAGTACTGCTCGCCCTTCTTCCGGAGCCACTCGCGCGTCGCCGGGGGGATGTACACCCCGAGGATCTCCTGGAGCTTCTGGATCGCGCCGGTGCAGCCGGTCCCCGCCGCGATGATGCAGGTGGTCGAGTTCCCGTTCACTGAGCGCTTGATGATGCGCTCCGCGGTGCGCAGCATCTCCGTCGTGCTCCGCCCCGTCTCGTCGTCCTCGGTGTGGGTGTTCGCGTAGCTCTCCTGGATCTTCAATAGATAGCGCTCGATGAAGCGGACGCCCCGCCCGGAAGCGATGTAGTCGGCGTAGACCGTCAGGCGCTCGCCGAACGGCGTCCGGAAACGAAATCCGGCGCCGATGATCTCCCGCCGGAGATCGGAGATCGAGAGGGAGGAACCCGGCACCCTCCCCGCGCCCGGGGAACCGCTCGAAACCGTTCGCTCTTCCTTCACGGAGAACCCTCCTCGATGGGCGCCGCACGAGTATACGACAAGGCCGCGCCGAACCCAAGCGCACCGACGGCCGCTTGACCGCGCCCCGCGCCCCTGAGAGAATGATCCCGTCAATCTTCGCCGACCCGCCCTCCGAGGATCCCGCCGCGGCGGGCGGCGGCGTTGTCCGCGCCGAAAGGAGACAGCTTGAGACCGACCGTCCGCTTTCTCTCCGACGATCTCGCCGACCGGATCATCGGCGAGGCGCGCGACCTCCTCGGGGAGATCGGCGTCGAGATCCGGAACGAACGGGTTCTCTCCCTCCTCTCCGACCACGGGGGGATCGTCGACCGGCCGGCGTGGAGGGTTCGCATCCTCGACCCGCTCCTCGAGCGCGCCCTTGCGACCGCGCCCCGCTCGTTCAAGCTGTACGACGCTTTCGGACGGGAGACGCACGACTTCTCCGGTCACAATGTCCACTTCACACCCGGATCGACGGCCCTCCATCTCCTCGATCCGGACAACGGGGTCATCCGGAAGCCGGCCACGCGCGACTACGTGCGCTACGCGAAGCTCATGGGGAGCCTCGAGCACATCGCCTCGCAGAGCACCGCCTTCATCCCGGCCGATGTCTCGGAGAGGATCTCCGACAGCTACCGCCTCTTCCTCAGCCTTCTCTACTGCGGCAAGCCCGTGGTCACGGGCGCCTTTGCGGTCGAGTCGTTCGCCGTCATGCGCGACCTGCAGATCGCCGTGCGTGGAACCGCCGGCGCGCTCGAGGAAAAGCCTCTCACGATCTTCTCCTGCTGTCCGACCTCGCCGCTCAAGTGGAGCGATGTGACCTCGCAGAACGTCGTCGACTGCGCGGCCTCTCTCATCCCGGTCGAGTTCATCTCGATGCCCCTCTCCGGATTCCTCGCGCCGGTCACGCTCGTCGGGACGCTCATCCAGCACACCGCGGAGACGCTGAGCGGCGTCGTCATCAGCCAGTGCGCGCGGCCCGGGGCGCCGATGCTGTACGGCGGCTCGCCCGCCCCCTTCGACGTCCGCTACGAAACGACCCCGATGGGCGCGGTGGAGACCCAGATGATCGACTGCGCGTACAACGAGATCGGGAAGCGGTTCGGGATGCCCACTCAGGCGTATGTCTCTCTCAGCGACGCGAAGCACCTGGACGCCCAAGCCGGCCTCGAGTCCGCGATGGGCGCGGTGCTCGCGGCGCTCTCCGGCATCAACAACATCTCCGGGCCCGGCATGCTCGATTTCGAGAGCTGCCAGAGCCTCGAGAAGCTCGTCGTCGACAACGAGATCTGCGGCATGGTTCTCCGGCTCGTCCGCGGCATCGAGCCGAAGGAGGATTTCCCGTCCCGGCCGCTCTTCGAGGAGCTTCTCCGGGAGCAGCATCTCCTCATCTCGTCGCACACTCGGCGGCACCTCCGGGAGGAACATTTCTTCCCCGGGCCGGTGATCGAGCGGGCGAACCGATCCCGATGGATCGAGGAGGGGAGCCGGACGCTGCTCGAGAGGGCGCGCGCCGAGGTGGATGCGCGGGTCTCGCGGCACGAGCCGCCGCCGCTCGGCGAAGACATCCGAAGAGAACTCGTGCGCCTGATGGAAGGAGAAGCGCGCCGGGCGGGGATGGACTCGCTCCCCGCGCGCGACTAGGCGATGCGCAAGACGCTCCATTTCCCTCCGTCCCTGCTCCTTCCCGACCGAAGGGGCGTGTTCGAGTCGCAGGGAATCCCGCGGGACGCGGATTCTCCGGGGCGGGTCGCGGAGCTCCACAGGGAAGCGGAGAGGCTCTTCCTCCGGCACGCGAAGCCGGCGGGGGTTTTCATGGAGACCGCCGGGGAGGAGTTCCTCGTCCTCTTCCGAGGGGAGGGGAAGAACGAGCCGGACACCCCTCTCGAGAAGATCGTCCCGCGCGCGCGGCGGCTCGCGCTCTTCGCGGCCACCCTCGGGGGCGGAATCTCCGCGGCGATCGCCGGTCTCTTCGAGGAGAACGAACCCGCCCTCGGGAGCATGCTCGACTCGGTCGCGTCGGCCGCAGCCGACCGCGCGGCCGCGCACATGGAGGAGCGCTATCACCGCTACCTCGCCGCGGAGGGGGACGCGGGGCCCGGGACGGAGACGCTGGCCTACAGCCCGGGCTACTGCGGATGGGACATCAGCGGGCAGAGGAAGCTCTTCGAACTCTTGAAACCCGAAGAAATCGGGGTCGCGCTCGGCGCGAGCTTTCTCATGTCCCCGATCAAGTCGGTTTCCGGCGTCCTCGTCTCGGGTCCGGCGGAGATCCACCGTTTCGCGCCGGACTATCCTTTCTGCGCCGGGTGCCGTGCGGCGGCCTGCAGGGCGAGGGCGACCCAGTAAGAGAACACCGGCCCGCCCGACGCGCGGACCCAGCCGCCCGGGCGCGCCCGCCGGTGAAGGAGTCACCTATGGAGATCCTGAAACGAATCGCCGGGAGCCTCGAGAAGGGAGAACCGGACGATGTCCTCCGTCTCGTGAGAGAGGCCCTCGCCGCCGGTTCCCCGGCCGCGGCGGTCCTGAACGACGGCCTCATCGCGGGAATGAACGTCGTGGGAGACAAGTTCAAGGCTCACGAGATCTTCCTTCCCGAAGTCCTGCTCGCGGCGAAGGCGATGGCCGCGGGGATGGACGAGCTGAAGCCGCTTCTGATCTCCGAGAAGGCCCCGGCGCGCGGCAAGGTGGTTCTCGGCTCGGTCCAGGGCGACCTCCACGACATCGGGAAGAACCTCGTTGGCATCATGCTGAAGGGGGCGGGCTTCGAGGTGATCGACCTCGGACACGACGTGGCCCCCGAGCGGTTCGCGGAAACGGCGGAGCGGGAAGGAGCAGCCGTCATCGGAATGTCCGCCCTCCTCACGACGACGATGGTCAACATGAGAAAGACGATCGATCTCTTGGAGAAGCGCGGGCAGCGCGGCCGCTTCCGGGTGATTGTCGGCGGCGCTCCGGTCTCGCGCGAGTTCGCCGACGAGATTGGGGCGGACGCCTACGCCTACGACGCAGCGAACGCCGTCGACCGCATGAGGGAGCTGACCGGAGGGGGGGGGCGGTGAGGGATCTGCTGGACCGCGTGCGCGGCGGGGAGTGTCTCATCGGGGACGGCGCGATCGGAACCTCCCTTCTCGCCGAAGGGATCCCCCTCGGATCCTCGCTCGAGAGGTTCAACATCGAGGATCCCGAACGCATCGAGGCGATCAGCGCCGCCTTTCTCGAGGCCGGCGCCGACATCATCCAGACGAACACCTTCGGGGCGTCCCCTCTGAACCTGGCCCGCCACCGGCTGGAGGGCGAAACGGAAGAGATCAACCGCGCCGCCGTGAGAATCGCGCGGCGCGCGGCCGGGGGGCGCGCCTACGTCGCCGCATCGTTCGGCCCTTCGGGACGACTTCTCATGCCGCACGGCGACGCCGATCCGGCGGAGGTCGCCGACTCCTTCCGCCGGCAGGCGAGCGCCCTCGCGGAGGAGGGGGTCGACCTCTTCTCGGTCGAGACGATGACGGATCTCGCCGAAGCGGCGCTCGCGGTGAAGGCTGCGCGCAAGGCCGCTCCCGGCATTCCCGTGTCCGCGAGCATGACCTTCGACCCGACGCCGCGCGGCTTCTTCACCGTAATGGGGGTCGACATCGCCCGGGCGGCGCGCGGTTTGGAGGAGGCGGGCGCCGACATCGTCGGTTCGAACTGCGGCAACGGGATCGAGATCATGGCGCGGATCGCCCGCGAGTACCGTTCCGTCACGCGGCTCCCGCTCGTCATCCGGCCGAACGCGGGGCTGCCCCGGATCGAGGGAGGGGCCGCCCTCTACCCGGAGACCCCGGAGTTCTTCGAAGAGAAGGCGGAGGAGCTTCTCGAGCTCGGAGTCTCGATCCTCGGGGGCTGCTGCGGCGCCGGCCCCGGGCACATCCGCGCCCTCCGCCGCCTGGTCGACCGCCGCCGGCAGGCCTGACCCGCCCCGCCCCCCGGGGGTGCCGGGAGCGGGCTCGCAACCGATTTTCTCACAATGGATTGGCGCGGAGCCTCCCGCCCGATTTCGCCGTTACAGCAAAGCGCGCGTTCGGCCGAATATCCGTGTGGTGGGAGAGGTTCCCCCACCGCGACGGGTTTCAAGGCGCCTCGGTGCGGATCGGACGTTCATGAACCAGGACTTCGGCGGCTACCAGATCCAGAAGAGAATCGGTGTCGGCGGCATGGCGACGGTCTACGCCGCTGTCCAGAAGTCGCTCGGCCGCACGGTCGTCCTCAAGACGATGCACGAGCACCTTCGCGAGGACAAAACGTTCGTCGCCCGCTTCGAGCGGGAGGCGAAGGCCGCGGCCGCGATGAGCCACGAGAACATCGTCAAGGTCATCGACTACGGGCTCGTCGACGACACCTGGTACATCGCCATGGAATACGTGAACGGTTGGGATCTGAAACAATGGATCGAGCGCCACGGCTCGCCGCCGACCGAGATCGGAACCCTCATTCTCTACGACGTGTGCGCCGGCCTCGCCCACGCGCACGCCCACCACATCATCCACCGGGACATCAAGCCGGCGAACATCATGCTCTCCCCGACCGGGGTCCCGAAGATCGCCGATTTCGGACTGGCGAAGCAGACCCAGGAGTCGACCGTCCTCACGGTGCACGAGACGATGATCGGGACCATTCCGTACATGTCGCCGGAGCACGCGACCGGGCAGCACGTGGACGAACGATCGGACATCTTCTCTCTCGGCGTCGTGGCGTACGAGATCTTCGGCGGCAGGCGGCCATTTCCCGGAAACAGCTCGGCGAGCGTGATCAACGCGATCGTGACGCTCGACCCCCTCCCGCTCACGAATCTGAACCCCCTCGTCACCGAAGAGCTTCACCGCATCGTCTCGAAGATGCTCCAGAAGGATCCCTCGAAGCGCTACCAGAGCGCCGACGCGGTTCGGAGGGATCTGGAGACGGTCATCGACGAGTGGGGCGTGACCCGCGGAACGGACCTCATCACGGAGTATCTGGAGAAGCCGCAGGAGGTCAAGAGGGCGCTCTCGCTGAAGCGCTTCAAGGAGCACCTGAACCGCGCACACCAATACAAGAGCATGGGGCTCGAGAAGATCGACGACGCGATCGTGGAGTTCGAGCGGGCCCACTATCTCGCTCCCGACAACAAAGAGGTGACCCGGCATCTCCAGGAGCTTCGAGCCCAAAAGCCGTCCACCGGGGGGCTCGGCCGGGCGCCCCGAGGGAGCAGCTTCTCCGCGGCTCTCCGGCTCCGCGTGAAGCGAGCCAGATTGATCCAGCTGGCCGGCGCCTCCCTCGTCACCCTCGCCGCGGGCGGCGTGTGGCTTCTCACGGGAGCCGGCGAGAGGGCGCCGGGCGGCGCGATCGAACCGCCCGCGTCCCCGAGAACCGAATCTCATGCGCGCGTCGCGACCTCGACTCCGACCGCTCAACCCCCCGTCTCGAACCCCGGCGACGCGAGACCGGAGAAGGGCGAGTCGGAGGGCACGCGGGCGGCGGAAGTCCGGACGGCCGAGCCGGAGAAGCCGGCGAGCGTCCCGCCGTCCCGCGAAAAGCCGAGCGATCCGGAGCCCGCGGCGGCCGCTCCGGAGCCCGCGCCGAGACCCCGCTCCGAGGAGAGCGCGGAGCGCGAGGCGCCCGCAAACGGGACCCTCGAGATCACCGCCAGGCCGTCGGCGACCTTCGTCGTCAACGGCCGCGTCATCGCCGAGAACGTGTCGGCGGTTTCACTTCTCTTCCCTCCCGGCGAGTACGATGTCCGCCTCGAAAACCCGTACTACGGAACGAAGTCATGGAAGGGGGTCGAGGTTCTCGCGAGCGAGACAATGGCCCTGTCCCACGACTTCGCGAGCGAGGCGAAGGGCGCCTTTCTCACGGTCACCACGAACCGGGTCCCCGCAATGATCTGGATCGACGGCGCGCCGACCGACCTGTGGACCCCGCAGAGGGCGATCCGAATCGCCCCGGGCATTCACCGCGTCACGGTGAAGAAGGACGGATTCCGGGTCGAGGAGGGGGTCGTCGAGGCGGCGATCCGCGACGGCGCCACGATCGAGCTTTCCTTCATGCTTCAGGAGATTCCCGGGAACTGAAAGCCCCCGGCCCCCTCGACGGAGGCCGGGGCTCGGAGCAGCGCTCCGCTCGTTATCTCAAGAAGACGACCTTGCGCGTGATGTCTTCCTCCCCCGCGCGGAGACGCACGAAGTAGACGCCGGATGGAAGCGAGCGGCCCGCCTCGTCGCGGCCGTTCCAGAAAACGCTTCCCCATCCGAGCTCGCCCCCTACGGAGAGCGTTCGGACGAGCGCGCCCGCCACATCGTAGATCGAAAGGGCCGCGTCCTCCCCCGGCGGCGTCCGGTATCGGATCTCCACCAGAGGATTGAACGGGTTCGGAGCGACGCGGAGATCAAGCGCCTTCAACTCCGGCGCGTCGACCCCTTCGCCGGCGACCTCCGTCGAGATCTGCGCGCACCCCGTCACGAGGAAGTCGTCGTACCACGAGTTCATGAAGTCGGTCGAGCTCCCGTGGTCCTTGAAGGAGAGCTCCGTCGTCGGCGTGAAGCTCGCGTTGTACGTGGCGGTGCCGAGGAGGGTGCCGGCGAGCGTCACCGTGTACTGCCGGGTCGAAGGCGTTACGGAAATGTCCACCTTCCTCCACGTGTTCGAGGGGATGTAGCCTTGGAACGCCCCGCCGAGGCTCGTGAGCCCGGACCAGTCCCCGTTCTTGTCGTAGAGAATCGCAAGGCCCGGTTGGTCGATGATGATCCCTACGTGCCCGAAGAGAACGAGACGTGCCCAGTGGAAGGAGCTCCAGCGGAACCAGAACTCGATCGTGTACGGCTCGCTCGTGTCGATGTACGGCATCGGGGGCCCCGCGATCGTCGGCGAGGTGGCGGTGGCGTAGTCCCCTTGGGCCTGCGATCCGATCACGCGGATGCTGTAGATCCCCCCGTGCGACTGCGTGTTGTCGAGGGTGATGCTCGACCCGCCGGTGCTCGCGATCGTCCAGTCCGAGACGTCCCCGTCCTCGAAGTTGTCGGTCCACTCCCACCCGGGACGGACGCTGATCGTGTGCGCCGCGATGGTGCTGTAGAGATCGCGCGAGTTCGTTGCGCGCACGTCGATCGCGTATCTCCCTCCGGGAAGAAGAACCGGCGAGAAGCTGTACGACTCGTCCGCCTCGTCCCATGCGCCGTCCGCCGGGGTCGCCGGCTGCCACGGGCCCCCGTCCACGCGATACTCCACGAGCGCGACGCGGCTGACCGAGATGCTGTCGCCGGAGCTCGAGCCGGACGAGTACCTCGCCGGGTTCCGGTTCGGCTCCACCTCGGGGACGACGCTCCCGTTGTAGGTCGGCGTCGAGTCGCAGGTCATCGTGTCCGCCGGGGGCACCGACGCGAGGATCGGCGGATGGTCCACGATGTCCGGAATCGAGTCCCCGTCCGTGTCGACCCATCCGATCTGTCCGCGGGTGAAGGTACAAGCGCTCCCGTTCGTGTACTCGTTTCTCGTGTTGTTCCGCATGATGCACGCGACGGTGTCCCCGCCGTCGTTCTCGCAGTTCCCGTTCTCGATGCGGAGATAGCCGGCCTTCGTCGTGTCCCTGCATTGCGAAGCCGCGTACTCGTCCAAGGCATAGAACGTGTGCCCCGTCTCGTGCGCGCAGAGATAGTCGGTGTTCCCGTTCCCCCACGGCCCGTTGTCCCACGTCATCACCATATAGGGGCCGCCGAAGTACGAGTAGTCGAACCAGTTGTCCGTGAACCTCCCATCCGGGTCGTTCTTCGAGTTCACGACGAACACCGTGTTGAACCACGCCTCGTTCGCGGACACGAGGTAGTTGTTGTCGAAGTTCCTCACCTTGTTGAAGTGGCTCGATCCGCCGTATCCGAGCGTGTCCATGAGGTCGTCGACCCATATCGAGTCGAACGCATGCGTGTGGTTGATCGGCTCCCACGGCGAGGGCACCGCCCAGGTCGTGGCGACGGTGATGGAGAGACGCGCCGGCGAGTAACGGGCGATCCACCACTCGATCCCCTCGACGCACTCGGCCATCATGAGCTGCATGTCGGGGAGGGTCCAGTTCTCCGTGCTCTGGTCGATCGCCCCGTTCGACTCGGGGAAGACGAAGTTCACGTGGAACTCCTTGTGCCTGCTCCCCGGGCCGTCGAGGATCATGTACTCGCTCGTCGAGAACCACCCCGCCCCGTACCCCTTTTTCCCAAAGTCCTCCGTCGTGCCCCGGTGCCTCTCGGGGACCGGAATGCCGCAGGAGTAGTCGCGCCCGGGGCCCGGTCCTCCTTCCGGGTGGACCGGCCCCCCGCGGTTCGCGAGCCCCATGTAGATGTCGTTCCAGATCGCAAGGCCCGCCTCCTGCTCGCGGGTGAGCGCACCGTAGGCGGCGGGATCCGCGGGGCCGGTTCGCACGTCCAGCACCTCCGGGCGCTCCGCGATCCGGGCCGCGGCGAGCGGCGGAAGAAACGCGGTCACGACCGAAGGCCGGAACACGAACGCGACCCGCCCCCCTTCCGACTCCACCGCGCGCTCGACGGCCACGCACGCCTCAACGGTCGAGGTGGAAAGGAGGATCAGGGCGCGATCGCCTTCGGGGGCGCTTCGCGAGGGAACGAAGGACGCGGCGGTTCCCGCCGCGAAGAGAAGCGCGACAAGAGAAAGCGCGGGCGCGAGAAGGGGTGCCCGCGGCGCGGGCCGGGGGGAACGGCGGATCATCTTACTCCTCCTTCCACGGGAAGCACGTGCTCGGTCCGAACGCGGACATGACCCGGGCAGGGGGGCGGAACCCATTGGCTCTGAAGGAGTTCGTCGAATCGGGGTGTTGAGCTATGGAGAGCATCCCGTCCCGCCCCGGACGCTCACGCACGATTCGGTTCTGCAGGTATCAAGATAGCCGCAAATCGGCGGCGCGCCCAGGGGGGGCGGCGAGGGGGAACGGTCCAGGGCGGGACGATGTTGGATGCGCCTCGCACCCGTCCGCCCGCGATGCCGGCCGAGCGGGCGCGAGAAGAAGGGCCCCGGCCGGCCGGGAACCCCTCGTGTGTGACCGATCTCTCTGCCCGGCTGCTATTGATGCGGAGGCTCGGGAAAACCCGGAAGGTCGCTCGGTGTCTCCCCTCCGCCTCCGTCTCCTCCGCCTCCGGCGAGCGCGAGGAGAAGGCCGACCCCGAACACCCCGCCGGCGGTCACCTGAACCCAGCGCTTCTTCCAGAAGGGGACCGCACCAGCGCCTTCCTCGACCGGAGCGAGGATGAGGTCGAGAGCGGCGATTTCCGAGGCGGCGACCGTCACGGTCGTGTCGACAGCCGCGTGTCCCTCCCGTTCGACGCGGACCCGGTGTTCTCCCGCCGGGACCCGCTCGACCGTGACCGGCGTCGGCTCTTTCCGCAGCTCGCCGTCGAGGTAGACGTTCGCGCGCGTCGGCTCGGTGCGCACGCTGATCCCCCCGAGGTTCTCGTTTTCGTACTCCTCGAGCGCGGCCTCGAACGCGCTCATCTCGGGAGCGGCGACGACCTTCGCGTCCGGCCTCCAGTCCGGCCGCGCACGGAGAAGGGCCTTGAAGACCGCGCGGCCCCTCTCCCCGTCGCCGAGACGGACGAACGATCGGGCCAGATACTCCTCGGCCAGGGTTCGTTCCTCGCCGGCAAGGGAATCGGCGAGCGGCTCCAGGGCCGCGACCGCCTCGGAAAAAAGTCCGTTCCAGTACTGTTCGATCGCGCGGTCGAGAGCGGCGGCGCCATCTTCGCCGGACGGCGCCCCGCTCGCCGGGCCGAACAGGAAGAAGAGGGCGGCCGCGGCGGCGATCCGCAGGGGAAAGCGCCTCATGAACGCCATGATCGAACCTCCGTTCCTTCGAGAGACCATCTCCCGCTACCGTCCTTCCTCGAGAGAGCGCACACGCTCCTCGAGCGCCGCGATCGCCGCCTGCTGCTCCTGGACGACCTTCGCGAGGATCGCGATGAGATCGAGCGGCCTGTACCCGCTCTTGTCGGGAGTCGTCACGAGATCGGGGAGCTCGGAGGCGTAGAAGCCGAGCTTCGTCGTCTCGACGCCCGACTTCCCCTCTTCCGTATCGACCTTGCGGATTACGCGGGGACGGAGCGCGCTCAGCACGTGCTCGGCCTCGTCGAGGGCGATCTCCTGGCCCCCGCCTTTTCCTTGGAACGGCGGCGCCGGGCTGAGATCGGTGAGAGCACCGGAGTAGAAGATGTCGTCGCCGACCTCGAGGTCCCAGTCGACGAAGAGGTCGCCACCGGTGGACATCTCGACGGATGCCGGCGTAACGGTGCTCGAGAAGGAGAAGTAATTGTAGGTCTTCGCTTCCACAGAGGTCTCGGCGCCGGCCCCCGCCGCAAGAACGCCGCCGACCGCTAGATCGTCGGAGAGCTCGAATCTCGCTTGAGCGTTGTCCCAGACGAGCTCCTCGTTCCCCTGGTCGAAGAGGAGCGAGTCGTTGTCGGAGCCGTCCAGGTCGCCTATCGCAAGGTCCCCCCCAACGAACGCCTGGTCGCCGACCTCGAGGTCGTACTCGATGAACAGGTCGCCCGACGAGTTGATCTCGCCTGACAGCGGGAACGGCGCATTCAGGTAGGAGAGGTGGTTGTACGCCACGGGCGCGTAGTTCCTGGTGTTCACTCCGACGGAGAGGACGCCCCCGACGACCAAATCGTCGGTCAGCTCGAATCGGGCCTCGCCGTTGTCCCACTCGAAGAACTCGCCGCCGTCGTCCATGAAGAGCGTGTCGGAATCGGCCGCGCTCTGCGAGCCGACATACAGGTTGTGCTGCACAACCAGGTCTCCGTTCACGTCGAGCTTCTTCTCCGGCGCGGCCGTCCCGATCCCGACCTGGCCGCCGTCCTCCACCCAAACACCGAGAACGCCGCCGTCGTCGCGAAACCCGACGCCGTTCCCGTCGCGCGCGTAGATGCCGCCCCCCACCCCCATGCCGCCCACGACATCGAGCTTCTTCGTCGGGCTCGATGTCCCGATGCCGACGTTGCCGGATACCGTGCTGTACATGTCGCTCCCCGCCACGGTCCAGTCCCCGTCGCCGCCCGGATGCGAGTGGTTCCCCACGGCGACCGTGTTCGCGGTCGTTCCGACCGGGAGGCGGCTGAAGTTCATCGTCCCGCTCGTGATCGAGGTCGCGTCGTGGTTGTGCGAGGCTGCCGCGAAGTAGAGCGCGTCCTTCCCCTGCAGGTAGTTCGCGTTCAGGTTAGGCACCGTCGTGCTCGAGGCAACCCCGAGCGGCGGCGTCCCCGTCGCGACCGTGGAAACGAGCTTCCCCGAAGTCCGGATGTCCCCGCCGGAGACATCCAGCTTCGCGCCCGGAGCGGCGGTTCCGACACCGACGTTCCCGGAGGGAAGGGAGTACATGTTGTTTCCGATGATCTCCCAGTCCGTGTCCGCCGCGCCGGCGCCCGCCGTTGCCGAGATCTGGATGACGCTATCGAGGACCGTCATCATCACGTTGCTTCCCGGCTGGAGATAGACGCCGTCGCGGAGGCCGTTGATGTGCCTCACGACCTGGCCCGGCGCGATCTTCGCGGCGGTCACCGCGCCGTCGTTCAGCTTCTCCGTGATGATGGCGAGATCGGCGATCTTGTCCTGGTTCACCGCGTCCTCCGCGATCTTGCCCGTCGTCACGCCGAGATCCGCGAGATCGAACCGCACGCCGAGGCTGTCGCTCGTTCCGACGAGGCCCTCTCCGGCGGTCACGCGCGTCATCGCGCTCCGCATCGCGTACGGGGCGCTCGCCAGGGGCTTCTTCGGCCCGAGCGGGGTGCCGCCCACCTCGACCTGAAGGCAGTAGGTCGTGTCGAAGGAGAGGCCCGTCACGTTGAGGTCCAGCTCGTACCACCCGCTCAGCACGGCCACGTCCGGAAACGTGTGCACCCAGGCCGGCCCCTGGGTCGTGTCCGCATAGAGGCGGAGCACCATCTCGACCGTGTCCGTCACCGGAAGCCCCGCGTCGTCCGTCAGCACTCCCTGATAGTGCAGGATGCTCGGAACCTGCGAGAGGACCGGCGCCGCCCGAACGAGGAGCAAGAGAACCGCTCCGGCGGCGATCGACCGTGCGCGCTTCATGTTTCTCTCCTTTCCTGCGAGAGCAAGAGCCCGGCGGCTCCCGTTCCGACTCTCCGTCATGGGCGCGAGCGCCCCCTTTCTTTCTCCCAATCGACCCGGCCGGCCGGCCCGCTCTCGGGAAGCGGGAAGTCGTCGTCGGTCCCGTCCCTCGTCCCCCGGCAGAATGCGCCGCTCGCCCGCGCGCTTCCGCTTGCGTCGAGACGCATCTCGGAAGAGTCCGTTCCGACTCCGACATTCTCTGCCGGGCGGCACGCGTTGCCGCTCTCGACCGTCCGATCCGGGTTGCCTACAATTCCTTTATATGCGTGGTTTCTCGCCGCCGCGACCCGGACCGTCCGGGCCGCCGGTCGCGCGACCCCCCTCCCGTCATGAGGCGGAAGCCCCATTTCGAAATCCTCCTAGCGGAACACCACGACGCGCGCCGTCCTCGCCTCGCCCCGATGGTCGAGGCGGAAGAAGTAGATTCCCGGCCCCACGTCGCGGCCGCGGCCGTCCTTGCCGTCCCACGAAGCGATGTGATCGCCCGCGTCGAAGCTCCCGTTCGCGAGATCGCGCACGAGACGCCCCTCGATGTTGAAAACTTGAAGCCGTATGTTCCCCGCCGCGGGAATCGCGAACCGGATCGTCGTCCCCTGCCGCGCCGGGTTCGGATACGGCCTCTCGAGCGCGAACCGCGCGTCGGGAAGAAGGGGCTCGTACCCTTCCGCGCTCAAGACTGCCGCGGGCCCGGCCGCGAAGCGGATCTCTCGGACCTTCTCGCCCGGATAGGGGACGATTCGAAAATCCGCCCCCTCGCCCAGCGGGACGACCGCGCCGGTCATTCCGTCCACGAGGAACGCGGAGCACCGATCGGGAAGCGTCTCGACGTCTTCGGCGAAGAGACGGACCTCGCCGGCGCCCTCGAAACGGACGGCGAGGCTCCACGAGACGACGCCCTCGGCGACCTCGCGGATGTCGGCGCGAAGATCGTCCGGCGCGGGCATCCCTTGGGGGGCGCGCACCGCGAGAACCGGCGCCGCTCCGTCGGGCGACGGCGGCAGGAAGTGGTCGAAGGGATCCCAGCCGTCGCGCGCACCGCTTCTCTCCCCGAGAAGGATCGCGCCGGACCTTCGTCCCGCGACGGCCTCGAGGCGGAGCTCCCACTCGCCCTCGTTGCGCCGCGGGGGCGCCGGGGCCGGCGCCGCCTTCGCGGGAGAAGCCTCCTCCGGCGGGACAAGGAGCTCGAGGTCCTTCCCCGAGATGTTGTTCACGAAGTAGCCGTGCCACGGCTCGAGAATCGACGAGGCCTCGTAGCGGCCGGTCTCTCCCTCATATGTAGAGGTGTAGGCGATGTTCTCGATGAGCCCCTCGATGGCGGCGTGCTCCACGGTGCGGACGATCCTGTCCCCGTCCCGGATCCTGCAGTCCGACCAGCTCACCGGGTAGGCATACGGATGTCCGATCTGCGTCCACCAGACGCTCCCCTCCCCCCCGGCGAGGGGGATCGGGAAGAGCCTCTCGGCAGGGGGCGGGAAGACGGAAAGGCCGCTCGCCGTGAACGTCTCCCTCTCCCGCGCGATGAACCAGAAGCCGTTGCCCGCATCGAAGGCCGCGCCGAGATCGTCCGGATGCTCGAGGCATTTCCCGTCCGCCTGCGACCAGCGGCCGGCGCGCCAGGAAGAGGGTTCCGGCTCCCCGAGATCGTCCTCCAGCACGTCGCGCGCGGCCGCCCCCTCGGTCGCGAGCGGGACCGAGATCATCCGGTGGCGGCTCGCCGGAAGCTCGGGCGACGCGACCTTCTCGCACAGGACGGCGATCCGCATCGGCTTCTCGATCAGCGGCTTCGGCTCGACGACGGTTCGCCCCCCGGCGTGCACCTTCACGAAGCTCTCGACCCCGCGAATGTCGAAGAGGTCCCCGGCCAGGGTCGTCGAGAGCGCCCCGTCATCCCGCGCGGTCATCGCGAGGCTTTGGAACTCATCCGCTCCGCACTTCCGGTAGAAGACCCTCCCCGAGTCGGCCGGGACGCTCGCCGCCGCCCGCATCTCCGCGCTCCCCCCCGCCCTCACGACCTCCGGAGTCCATGTAATTTGAACTGAGAACGGTTCAATCGTAAGGGAGACGCCGACCGTATCGGCATCGACGAGAGGCCGCGACCGGTTCGCGAGCCGGACCACGGCGTGGTAGTCGCCGGCGGTCAACCCCTGATGGTCCACCCGCACGTCGATGATCGTCGTGTTCCCGGGGGGAACGGTTCCCGAGTCGGGCTCCACGCCGAGCCACGCCTCGGTCGGGGGCTCGGCCAGCCAACGAAGCGTCTCGGCGCCCCCGTTCCGAATGCGAACCTGCTGGTCGGAGGGGGCCGGCCCGTCCTCCGCCGCGGAGAAGAAGAGCCGCGCGTCCGGCGGCTCGGTCACCGCGAGCATCGAGGGAACGCTGCCGACGAGGAGAACCGCCGCGGGCGCGGGGCGGGCCGGATCGTTGCTCGGGATGAAGAGTGTGTCCCGATAGACCTTCGGGTCGGCCGGGTCGAACCAGACGCTTAGGTCGTGGGCGCCGCCGGGCTGCACCGTGAAGGTCGCCGTGCTCACACCGAAGACGGGATCGCCCGTCGTTATCGGTCCGATCTCGAGGTTCGCCGCGCCGGCGTTCTCGATCGTGAGGGTCCGGACCGCCAGCGAGTCGATCGGCACCGTCCCGAAGTCGAGCGAGTCGGCCGAAAGCGCCAGCGTGGGCGCCGCCGAGCCGAGCCCGGAGCCGGACAACGGAAGACGCCACACGGGGACCGCCGGGTCGTTGGTGTTCGCGAACACCGTGTCGCGCGCGGGAGGGGTCTCGCCTGGAGCGAAACGGACGCTCACCGCGACCGACTCCCCCGGGCCGATCAGCGTTTCCGAACCGGGCGATTCAATCGTGAAGGGAGCGGAACCCTGAGAGAAGGCGAGACGAAGATCCGACAGAAGGAGGGTCACGCCCCCGTGGTTTCCGACCGTCGCCGCGAGAACGCGCGACCCGCCCAGGGCGACGACGCCGAACGCGAGCTCGCCCGGGTCCGCCCCGAGAACCGGCTGTCCGTAGAACGCGAGAAAGCCCTCCTCGGCGACGTAAGCGTTCGAAGCGCTCGCTCCGGAGGTCTGCGAGCCGAGAACCGCGACGGAGCGGTAGGCGCCGCCTTCGAGAACTCCGCCGCCGCCGTCGAAACCGGCGAGCCGCCCCTTGTACGGGTGGCCGGGCGGCGCCGCGCCCAGAAGGAGGAGAAGAACGGCGAGAACCGCTGGACCGAACGTGCGACGAGAGGACCTCATGTTGCCCCCCAATGGAATCCCGGATCGAACCGGGCCGATCATGCGAACCGCTTCACCCGAAGCGGCAACCCCACAAGCCGACCGAAGGCTTCTCACCAAGGATCGGCAGGTCCTTCGCTTCTTATGAATCGATTCCGCTTTTTAGCGAAGGAGGCGCCGGAAGGGCGGGGCACGGCCAAGAGGGGTCCGGGGAGGCGGCAGGGCGTCGGAACGACCGGCCCAAGCAACCTATTATGCTGCAATTCGATAG